>JAFUBJ010000568.1 GCA_017460265.1 Atopobiaceae bacterium
CACCCCGACGCTCAACGCCTGGATGCGCGCATAGTGCTTGTCGTTTGACTCGAGCACCTGCCAGGGGGCAACGGTGGTGTTGGTCGTGCGCAGCATCTCGTTGATCGCGCCTTCGTAGAGGTCCCACGTCTCGCGGTTGCGCCAGTCCTCCTCGGTGATCTTCCACTGCTTCTCGGGCGTGTTCTGTCGGTCGGTAAAGCGCTCCAACTGAGTCTGGCTGTCAATCTGCACCCAGAACTTGATGACCACGGTCCCCGCGTCCGTGAGTTCCTTCTCAAACTCGTTGATCTCGTTGTAAGCACGCTGCCAATCGTTCTCTGAGCAGAAGCCCTCCAGACGCTCCACCATCACGCGGCCATACCAGGTGCGGTCAAAGACGGTAATGTGCCCGCTCTTGGGAAGGCGATTCCAGAAGCGCCACAGATAGTGCCGGGCCTTTTCGTGAGGTTCTGGGCTTGCAATGGGAATGACCTGGTAGCCTCGAGGATCGAGGGCTGCCGTGATGCGCTTGATGTTGCCGCCCTTACCAGCCGCATCCCATCCTTCGTAGGCAATGACCACGGGAATCCGCTTGAGGTAGACCTCGTTGTGGAGCGCGCTCAGGCGAGACTGCAGGGCCTTGAGCTGCGTATGGTATTCCTCGTCATCGATGGTCTTGTCCAGCGAAATGTCAGACAGCAGAGGCATCTTGCGCAGCGGGAAGACGTTCTGCCGCAATGGCGCCGCAATGCCCCGGTTGTGGATGGCAATGTCGATGCCCGTGTTGAGGAACTCCAAAACCTGCAGCGTAGCCCAGCCCTTGTCTCGCGCATCGATGATGTACCACGGAGCGCTCGAGCGGTTGGTGTCGCGCAGATAGCGGTCATAGACTTCCAGACAGCGATCATAGTTGTCGTTTTCCCAGTAGTCATCCTTGTCAACGCGCCAGCTGGTGTATTCATCTGCCGCAAGGGCATCGAGGCGCTTGCGCTGGTCCTTCTTGCCAATGTGGAAGAAGAACTTCATGACCTGGTATCCGTTGTCCACGAGTTGGCGCTCGGCCGTGTTGATGGAATCAATTCGGCGGTCATATTCCTCGTCGGTCAGCTCGCCCTTCACGCGCCCGTGCGTGACCTCTTCCATCCAGCAGGTGTCAAAGAACTTGAACTGGCCCTCTTCGGGAATCTCGACGAGGTAGCGCCACAAAAACGGCCTGCGTCTCTCTTCCTCGGTGGGTTCGGCGTCCATGGTGGCAACCTGGAAGAAGCGCGGATCCATGTCCTTGATGACCTTGGCAAGCGTGCTTCCCTTGCCCGCGGCTCCCCAGCCCTCAAAGATCACCATGACGGGAACCTTGGCCTCCTTGATGCGCATCTGGTTGGCTGCCAGCTTGGCCTGCTCCAGCTCGGTACGTTGCTTGACCTCATCCTTATCGGGCTTGGATGGGCGGGCGAAGTTCTTCAGCATGGCTGGCTCCTCACGCATCTGGTGCCGTAGGCGGCATACCTTTTTCTTGGGCACCATTCTAAGCCCGCAAAGAATGGTGCTGCACCACGCATCCCCAGACGTTTCGACGAGCGCCTTTTGGGAAAGGCGTAACATCACACATGAGCGAACACACGTTAAGGAGAGGCTATGCACTACGACGGAATGACCTTCAGACCACCTTACGAGGCAGGATCACTCCTGCTGCAAGTAACACATGGATGCAGCCATAACGCCTGCACCTTCTGCAGCATGTATAGTGACGTCAGCTTTGCTGTTTCTCCCTTGGAGGAGATCGTTGATGACCTTGCTGAGGCTGCATGGGCATATCCGGGAGTGAACAGAGTTTTTCTCGTCAACGGAGATGCGTTCTGCTTGCCCGCCGACGCACTGCTCAACATCGCAGAGATGGTTCACGAGGCGCTGCCCAACGTGCGGAGCATCGGGTGCTACGCTCGCATCCCCAACGTGACGGCCAAGACCGACAAGGAGCTCAAGGCCTTGGCGGGGGCGGGCTACGACAACATCAACATAGGCGTCGAGAGCGGTTTGGACGACGTGCTTACCTTCATGAACAAGGGCTTCACCGTAGAGGAGGCGCTTCGGCAGTTCGGCCGCCTGCATGCCGCTGGGCTGCCTTTCAACGTCACCATCATCCATGCCGCTGCTGGTCCCATGCGACTCTCCGAGCACGCTGCCGCCAATGTGGCCCTAGTGAACGCTGCG
>JAFUBJ010000569.1 GCA_017460265.1 Atopobiaceae bacterium
CGGGGCCAGCCACGCAGCTTCCTGCGCAGGCGGTCATCTCGATGAAGCCCGTGTGAATCTTTCCCTGCGCAATCTCCTCGAGCGCGGCGATGCAGTTCTCGACGCCGTCAAGCGCCATGTAGGTGTAGTCAAGTCGCTCGCACTCCATGGTCTTGAGGATGCCTCCCGTGGTGGGGAAGAAGCGTGCCCGACTCTCGTCACTCAAGATGAGCTGCTCCTTGAGCTCGATATGCTTGGCCTCAAGCCACTGCGATAGCTCCTCAAAGGTCAGCACGGCGTCAACGTCGTGCTCGTACATCGCCCCTTCGTCCTTCTTGGCAACGCAGGGGCCAACGAACACCGTCTTGGCTCCGGGGATGCGACGTTTGATGTCACGGCAGTGAGCCACCATGGGTGAGACGACGTCGGCAAGGTAGGGGAGCTGCTCGGGGAAGTACTTGCGAATGAGGAGGTTGACGGAGTGACAGCACGACGAGATGATGATGTCCTTGTTCTCCTCCTCAAGCATTCGGTCATACTCGCGCTTGACCATCGTCGCGCCCAGGGCGGTCTCCTCGACGTCGGCAAAGCCAAGCTGCTTGACAGCTTCGCGCATGGCCTCGATGCCAACGCCCTCGTAGTTTGCGATGAACGACGGCGCGAGGCTCATCACCACGGGAGCCCCGCTCCCCAGAAGCACCTTGACCTTCTCGGTGTCGTCCACGATCTGCTTGGCGTTTTGCGGACAAACCACAAAGCAGGTGCCGCACAGGATGCACTCGTCGTCAATGATGTGAGCCTGGTCTGCCGAGAAGCGGATGGACTTTACCGGACAGTGCCGAATGCACTTGTAGCAGTTCTTGCAGTTTGACTTCTTAAGGCGTAGACAGCTTGCCATGGTCACCTCACTTGCCTCTCCCACATGGCCGTGCTTACAGAATTGATTACTGACAGCACACATTTAGGATAACGCCTGTGATGAGGTCAATGGCGTTATGGTGCATTAAAGACTGACTAATTGCATGAATAGAATGAGGGGCGGGTCACCTTGTAGAGTGGCCCACCCCTCATGCCAGGGCTTGGTTGGCACGGCTACTTTCCCTGCTTGGCAGCCCAGCGACGGTACGACACGTCTCTGGTCGCAACCATCGAGCGCGGCTCGCCGGGGAACGTCACGACGTGCGTCGACGGATCTGCTTGATACCGAGCAATCACGTCCTCGGCCTCTTCGATGGCGTTTTCGATGTCGATGCGGCCATACAGACGCATCGGCAGAATGAACACCGGAATGCGCAGGTGCCCATCGCGCTCGGCATTCTTTGCCGGGAACTCGAGGTGCGGACAGCAGAGGGCCACGTCGACCTCGTCCTGGCGCTCGGTGAGGTTGCCCGACTGGAAGGCGGCGGACTGCCCCCAGAGGGCAGAGAAGGGGATGAACTGCAGCGTCACGTCATCCTTGAAGGGGCTTTCCTCAAGCTGGCGGTTGAGATGTGCGGCCATGGTGCTTGACGAGAAGCCTCCACCACAGCAACTGGCAATTCTCAGCATGCGACTCTCCTTAATAAGAAAGATGATGGTCGTTTAGACGTGTGATATTTAAGCCTCGAGCTCGTCGAGCTCCTGCTCCATGATGACGCCTTTGCGTGCGGCACGTACCTGCATGAGGCCGGCGTCGTACTCTTCCTCGGTAAAGTCATAGCCAAGCTCTTTGGCAAAGCGCGCGTAGTAGGCGCCCGCGGCCTCATCGTTTTGTGCTGGGCCAAGATCGCCCAGATGGGCAATGAGCTTCTCGTCCGTGTCAA
>JAFUBJ010000570.1 GCA_017460265.1 Atopobiaceae bacterium
CGGCCTCAACGATCCCGCCCAGATGGAGGAGATTATCGCAAGCGGCAAGGCCGATGTGGTGTACATGGGCCGTGCACTTCTGGCTGACCCGTACCTGCCGCGCAAGGTGGTGGAGAACCGCCCCGAGGACATCGTGCGGTGCCTGCGCTGCTTCACCTGCATGGCTGAGCGCGCCGCCACGAGCACGCGTCGCTGCACCGTCAATCCCATCATCGGCCGCGAGATGGAGGGCGACGAGGTCATCCCCGTGGCACCTGAGCGCCGCAAGCGCGTGGTGGTGGCGGGCGGTGGCCCTGGAGGCCTCTACGCCGCGTGGACGGCCGCGCGTCGCGGGCACGACGTCATCCTGCTTGAGAAGGAAGACCAGCTGGGCGGCATCCTCAAGAGCGAGCAGGCGCTGCCCTTCAAGCACGAGATGTTCGAGCTGACCGGCACCTACGAGCGCTTCTGCCGCGCCGCCGGTGTGGATATCCGCCTGGGCACCGAGGCCACGCCTGAGCTGGTCGAGGAGCTGGGCGCCGAGGCACTCATCATCGCCGTGGGCTCCGAGCCGCTCGTGCCGCCCATTCCCGGTCTTCACGGAGATAACGTCGTGGTGGTCAACAACTACTACCTGGAGAAGGACAAGGTGGGCGACGAGGTCGTCATCATGGGCGGAGGCCTCGCCGGCTGCGAGTGTGCGGTGCACCTGGCGCAGGAGGGCAAGCACGTGAGTCTGGTTGAGATGCGCGACGCCCTGGCACCTGATGCCAACGTGCGGCACCGCCCGCTTCTCATGGCGCAGATCGACAAGCTAGGCGTGGACGTGCGCCTGGGCCATCGAGCGCTGCGCGTGACCGACGAGGGCGTGTGGTGCGAGGTTGACGGCAACGAAGTGCTGGTAGCAGGTACGAGCGTCATCTGCGCGCTGGGCCAGCGCTCCCGTACGGCCACGGTCGAGGCGCTGCAGGACGCGGCTCCCTTCGTGCGCGTGATTGGTGACGCCGCCCGCGTGAGCACCATCACCAATGCCGTGTATTGGGGCTACCACGCCGCGCTCGACATCTAAGCGTCGCGTTCCCCAATAGGGACAGGCCCCAATGGGGGAGCCAAGGGGGGGAGTCAAGATCGACTCCATACGTTGGCTCAACGAGAACGTGGTGGGCCGCCTGCCTAAGAGCTGGGAGCTCTCGCAGGCCGCGGCCGGCGACGTGGCCACCTCGGGCGTCATCTCGCCCGAGACCGACGCCGAGAGCGAGTAGGGGAGGCGGACATGCGCATTCTGGCCGTTGCGGACGTGGAGGACAGCCTGCTCCTTGCTCGTCTGGAGCGGCCGGACAAGCCGCGCTATGACCTGGTCATTTCGTGTGGTGACCTCAGTATTTCCTACCTCGACTGGCTGCACCCCAAGGTGATGCTGCATGGGCACGTGCACCTGGACTATGGGATGCTTGCTCGCGAGCGCGTCCACCCCAGCGGCGTCAGGCTCGTCAACTGCTTTGGGTGGCAGGAGATCGAGCTGTGTAAGAGGCGCCTGGTTTCGCTCTAGCTCACGGTGTCAAATCCGTCAGGCATGTAGCCCTGTAGGCTGGCCAGAACGCTCTCGCGGTTGCCACGGCTCTCGTCAAAGCGGAGCGCAAAGCACATGGCGTAGAGAGCCTCAAGAATGAGTGAGGTGCAGGCACCGCTGTAGAAGGCTCCCACCTTGGCGTGATGATGCTCAAGCGGCGCAAAGTCCAGCCGGTAGTCGGCAAGCTCGCCCAGCTCACCGCGCTCTGAGTTGGTCACCGCAATGACGGTTACTCCACGCTGCTTGAGTTGTGGCACAAAGGCCAAGGGCATCTGCGCCAGTCCACCAGAATACGACGCCACGACAAGGCAATCTCCCGCCTGAAGGTGGCTTGTCACGGCGGCCGACTCGTCAGCATGTGGCGTCCTGCAAAGGATGCCCATGAGCCCAAGGTTGGAGGCAAAGACCTTGCCTCGTTGCAGATTCTGCATGGCCCCAAAGAACGCCACATCACGAGCAGAGATGATTGAGGACGCCGCCTGCTCGAGTGCCGTGCGGTCGATGGCCTGCGCCTGCTCGATCGCAAGCTCGTGAATGCGACTCAGGCTTTCGACGACCTGCTCGCTCGAGGAGCCTGCCGCCACGGGGTAGTTGACATCAACGGATGCCTGACGCGCGCGGTCGCTCTCCAGACGGCGCATGGCAAGCAAGAAGTCTCGCCGGTAGTCTTTCCAGCCTGCGTATCCAGCCTGCTTCGCGAAACGGACGAGTGTCGGCTTTGAGGTGTACGCACGTGCGGCGATTTGAGCCATGGTCATCTGCTCGATACCGGTTCCCTCAGAGAGGAGGAAGTCTGCCACTTGCTTGATGGAGCCTGGCATCCCAAGTGATGCCTCAAGGGCATACGCGACGCTCGGCTCGGTAGATCCTTCCCTGTCCTGTCCCCGTGTCATATGAACACCTCCGGGGACAACGGTAACGCATGTTGCGTGCCGCTGGAACAGGACGGAACGGCACTGCCGACGAACGGCTACTTATGCGCTTGCCTTCGTAACGGATTGGAATGCCCATCTAGTGAAAACACCGCCATTATATGGATAGAGGGACGTACGGGAAGTGCTCAAGGGAAGGAACCCATCATGCTTCGTATCGCAATCTGCTGTGGCGGCGGTTTCTCGTCTTCGACCATGGCGGCACACCTCAATCGGCAGCTCGCGGAGAGCGAGTACAAGGACGACGTGTTCTTGGAGTTCATTCCGTTCTCGGCGCTGTGGGGCCACAGTGAGGCGTACCAGTCGGGCAACATCACCGAGCGCCAGGACGAGGTGGACGTGGCGCTGTGCTGCCCGCACCTTGAGTTTCCCGCCAAGACGGCCGCCAAGGAAGGCCGCCTGCGCATTCCCGTGTTCATCCTCCCCCTGCGCCTGTACGGCCAGATCAGCATCGAGGGCGTGATCGAGGAGGC
>JAFUBJ010000571.1 GCA_017460265.1 Atopobiaceae bacterium
CGCTCTCCGCGTCCGAGCTCATCGACTATTGGGAGGCGCTCATCGCCGAGTTCCCGATCATCTCCATCGAGGACGCGCTCGACCAGGACGACTGGGCGGGTTGGAAGGAGCTCACCGCGCGCCTGGGCAAGAAGATCCAGCTCGTGGGCGACGACTTCTTCGTCACCAACACCAAGCGCCTTGCCAAGGGCATCGAGAATGACTCCGCCAACGCCATCCTCATCAAGGTGAACCAGATCGGGTCGCTGACCGAGACCCTCGACGCCATCGAGATGGCCAAGCGTGCCGGCTACACCGCCGTCGTCAGCCACCGTTCTGGCGAGACCGAGGACTCCACCATCGCCGACATCGCCGTGGGCACCAACGCCGGCCAGATCAAGACGGGCGCCCCGTGCCGCACCGACCGCGTGGCCAAGTACAACCAGCTGCTCCGCATTGAGGACCGCCTGGGTGCCGACGCCGTGTACGGTGGCCTGTCCGCGTTTTATAACCTGCGCTAAGCAGTGAGTCTGTACGGTAAGAAAGAAGCAAGGAGAAACACATGAGCGTTGCAGTTGTGTATTGGTCCCAGACGGGCAACACCGAGGCTATGGCTAACATTCTGGCCGAGGCTTGCGGCACCCAGGCCATTGCGTGGGATGACTTCTCGGCCGACAAGGTCGCCGAGTATGACGCGCTGGCCTTTGGTTGCCCCGCCATGGGCGACGAGGAGCTTGACCCCGACTTCGAGGAGCTGTGGGATGCCTGCAAGGGCGAGCTGGGCGACAAGCCCGTCGTGCTCTTTGGCTCCTATGACTGGGGTACCGGCGACTGGATGGAGACCTGGAAGAACGCCGCGACATCTGACGGCGTGAACGTGGTCGAGACGGTCATTGCCAACCTCGAGCCCGATGACGAGGCGACCGACGCCCTGAACGCGGCAGCCGCGAAGCTGGCGTAGCACGCAGCAAAACGTGAAGCGAGGCGGGGAAGGAGAGGAGACTCTTCCTTCTCTGCCTTCCTCTCTCTTGAGCCTTATCCGAGGGCGACGTCCAGAGCCATCATCAGCGTAAAGCCTGCTGCGAAGGCGAGCACTCCCACGTTGGAGTGCTCGCCTTCGCTCATCTCGGGCACAAGCTCCTCGACCACCACGTACATCATGGCGCCCGCGGCAAAGCTCAGGCAATAGGGGAGGAGCGGCACCACGTGACGGGCAAAGGCAATGGTCGCCAGCGCGCCGAGGGGCTCGACCACACCGGAAAGGAAGCCGTCAAAGAAGGCCCGACCGCGACCCTTGCCCTCTGCGTGCAGCGGAAGCGAGATGATGGCACCCTCGGGAAAGTTCTGGATGGCAATGCCTAGCGCGAGCGTCATGGCGCCTGCCAGCGTCACGCTTTGGGAGCCGGCCATCCACCCGGCAAAGACCACGCCCACGGCCATGCCTTCGGGAATGTTGTGCAGCGTCACGGCAAGTACCATGAGCGTTGTTCGCGCCAGACGGGTGTGCGGACCCTCAAGGTGTCCCTGGCCCTCTCCAATGTGCAGGTGAGGGGTCACCGTGTCGAGCAAGAGCAGAAAGAGCGTGCCCGCCCAAAAGCCCACGACGGCAGGAACAAAGGCAAGGCGGCCCATGCTGGCGGAATCGTCCATGGCCGGCTGCAGCAGGCTCCAGATTGAGGCGGCGACCATGACGCCCGCCGCAAAGCCCTGAAGCACGCGCTCCACCGTGCGGCTGAGCTCGCCTTGCATAAGAAAGACGCACGCAGCGCCCAGCGTGGTGCCTGCGAGGGGAATGAGCAGGCCGTATATCACTTCGAGAGGCATGGAACCTCCTGACGCTCTTTGTTTACGTAAGTTAAGTTAGTTTAACTTATGAGAAGGTGCCCTTTTCCGTAACGGGTGATACACACGGCATGGCTAGAATTGCAGTTGATTAACCTGAAGCGCAAGAAAGGGGTGGGTTTGGGATGATGGACAAGCGCTTGCTATCGCTTGTGCCTGGAGCGATGCGACATGTGCTCCTTACCGTGGCATGGCAGTTTGCGGGGCTCATCTCGAACGTCTGCTTTGTGTGGGCAATGAGCTGGGTGCTCGCGGCCCTGGTTGAGGGAGGGGATGCGCGTCCCGTGCTGTGCGGCGCACTCATGGCCGTGGGCATTATCGGCAGGACCGTTGCCACGCGCATGGCAGCGCGCACAAGCTTTGAGGCATCGGCTGACGTCAAACGGGTCACGCGTCGCCGCATCTACGAGAAGCTCCTGCGCCTGGGGCCGCATTATGCAGACGACATCGCGACCGCCGAGGTCGTGCAGCTTTCCGTCGAGGGCTGCGATCAGCTCGAGACCTATTTTGGCCAGTATCTGCCGCAGCTGTTCTATTCGGTGCTTGCGCCAGTGACGCTCTTCTTTGTGGTGGCGCCCATCAGCCTTGCGGCTGCCGTGGTGCTGCTGGTGTGCGTTCCGCTCATTCCCGTGGTCATCGTTATCATCCAGAAGATCGCCAAGCGCATCCTTGCCAAGTACTGGGACCAGTACGCCGCCTTGGGTGACAACTTCCTCGAGAACCTGCAGGGGCTCTCGACCCTCAAGATCTATGGTGCCGACGCGGCACGCCATGAGCAGATGAACAAGGAGGCGGAGCACTTCCGCGAGGTCACGATGGCCGTGCTCTCCATGCAGCTCAACTCCATCATCGTCATGGACATCGTGGCGCTGGGTGGTGCCGCAGCGGGCATCTCGGTCGCGCTCTTTGGTGCGGCCGGCGGGAGGGTCAGCCTCTTTGGTGCGATCCTGATCGCCCTGCTTTCGGCAGACTTCTTCATTCCCATGCGACAGCTGGGAAGCTACTTCCATGTGGCCATGAACGGCATGGCGGCTGCGGACAAGATCTTCCGTCTGCTTGAGCTGCCCGAGCCATCCGAACGCACGGCGCACCCTGAGCCAGGCGCGTGCCTTGCGATACGCAACGTGAGCTTCTCCTACGACGGGCAGCGTGAGGTGCTCCATGACGTGAGCCTTGACGTGGCCAAGGTTGGGCTTACGGCCGTGGTGGGAGAGAGCGGCTCGGGAAAGTCGACCATCGCGACGCTGCTCGCCGGCGCTGAGGACGGCTACACCGGAGATGTGTGCCTGGGAGGGACGCAGGTCCGCGACATGGACCGTGGCGCGCTCTTGGGCTATGTGACCACCGTCGGGTCTGCTGCCTTCCTGTTTGCGGGGACCGTGCGCGAGAACCTCTTGCTTGCCAATCCAGATGCCTCCGACGAGATGATGTGGCAGGCGCTCGAGTTCTCGGCCCTTGCCGATTACCTGCGTACCCAGGAGGGCCTCGACACCAAGCTCGAGGCGCAGGCGGCAAACCTCTCGGGTGGGCAGCGGCAGCGTCTTGCCCTTGCGCGGGCGCTTCTTGCCAACAGTCCCGTCTACATCTTTGACGAGGCAACGAGCAACATCGACGCAGAGTCCGAGGAACACATCATGCAGGCCGTTCATGGCTTGGCTCGCTACAAGGCCGTGCTTGTGATTTCTCACCGCTTAGCCAACGTGACGTCGGCTCAGCGCATCTATGTGCTCGACCAGGGTGCCGTGGTGGGGGCTGGCACGCATGCGGAGCTGCTCGACACCTGCCCTCGCTACCGTGAGCTCTGGGATGCCCAGCAAGACCTTGAGAAGTATGGGGAGGTGCGCCATGAAGCGCTCTAACGTTGCGGTGATGACGCGCATGATGGGGCTCGTACAGCCGCTTGCCAGCATTATGGCTCTTGCCATTGGCTGCGGCGTCGCGGGCTTCTGCTGTGCGAACTTCCTGCCCGTCGTGGCCGTGCGTGCCGCGCTTGTGGCGACCGGCCATGCGGAAGGATGGTCGATGGGGGCGTTTTGTGCGGTGCTTCTGGTGATGGCCGTCGCCCGTGGCGTGCTGCACTACATCGAGCAGCGGTCCAACCACTACATTGCGTTCAAGCTGCTTGCGCACATCCGTGACCTTGTGTTTTCCTCGTTGCGTCGCCTGGCGCCGGCAAAGCTTGCGGGTGCTGACCGTGGGGCGCTCATCTCCACCATCACGTCCGACGTGGAGCCGCTCGAGGTCTTCTATGCGCATACCATCTCGCCCATCGTCATTGCGGCCCTCATGACGCTCATCATGTGTGTGTTCTTGGGCAGCATACACGCGCTGTTTGCCATTGTGGCGCTTGTGGCCTACCTCACGGTGGGCGTCGTGGTGCCCGTGGTGACCTCGCGCCTTTCGGGCGAGCAGGGAAGGGCTGCCCGCGACGGAGCGGCCTCGCTTGCGAGCTACGTTCTTGACGGCCTGCGCGGCCTGAGCCAGGTGCTGCAGTTTAGGGCGGGCGAGCGGAGGCTTGAAGAGCTCGACCGTCGCTCTGAGTCCCTTGTGGGCACCCAGCGTGCCCTGCGTGGGGTTGCCTCTGATTCGGCGGCCTCCGCAACGGCGCTCATCCTCTGCTTCTCGGTCGCCCAGCTGATCCTTGCGGCATCGCTCGTAGGCTCGGGAGTTATCGCCGGCGCCGACGCCCTTGTTGCGGTGGTCGCGCTCATGTCGTCCTTTGGTCCGGTCACAGCGCTGGCAAACCTTGGCTCCACCCTGCAGGGCACGCTTGCCTCGGCCAATCGCGTGCTCGACATCTTGGACGAGGAGCCGGTCGTGCAAGAGAACGTTGACGGAGCAAAGATTGCCTTTACGGGAGCCGAGGCGGACAACGTGTCGTTTGCCTACGAGGATGAGACGGTGCTCGACAACGTGTCGCTCGAGGTCAAGCCGGGGCAGATCGTGGGCATAACGGGAAGAAGCGGATCGGGCAAGTCGACCCTCTGCCGCCTGCTGATGCGCTTCTGGGACGTTGATTCAGGCGAGGTCAGGCTGTCGGATACGCCAATCAAGGAGGTCAAGACGGCGTCGCTGCGCGCCGCCGAGGCCTTTGTGGAGCAGGACACCCATCTCTTCCACGACTCGATTCGCGACAACCTGCTCGTTGCAAAGCCCGATGCGAGCGACGAGGAGGTTGAGGCTGCCTGCCGCGCCGCTAGTGTGCACGACTTCGTGATGACGCTGCCTCACGGCTACGACACCATGGTCGGCGAGCTGGGAGACACGCTTTCGGGCGGTGAGCGCCAGCGACTTGGCCTTGCCCGCGCCTTCCTGCACGATGCACCCTTCTTGCTGCTCGACGAGCCAACAAGCAACCTTGACTCGCTCAACGAGGCCGTCATCCTCTCCAGCCTCGAGGCGCAGCGCGGTAAGCGCTCCGTGCTGCTGGTGAGCCACCGGCCATCGACGATGGCCATTGCCGACAAGACCTATTCGATGGACTCCGGTCGCGTGAGCTGATTCGCGCCGGTTCCTCTTGGCTCACGTCAGGCCATCAAAGGATGTGATACCATGGCACCTCTTGTGGGGGGGGGAGGTGCCATGAGTTTTGTCGAGCTGTTTCTGCTGGCCGTGGGCCTTTCGATGGACGCGTTTTCCGTTTCCATCTGCAAGGGCCTGGGCATGCGCACGGTCAACTGGCGCGTGGCGATCGTGCTCGCCTTGGCCTTTGGCGGTTTTCAGGCGGGCATGCCCGTCATTGGCTGGGCGGTCGGCAGCCAGTTCATGTGGCTGATCGAGCCGGTCGACCACTGGATTGCCTTTGGCCTTCTGGCGTTCATCGGTGGCAACATGATTCGCGAGGCGCTTACCGAGGAGGAAGAGGTGCAGGAGACTCCTGACACCATCGACTGGGCCGAGCTTCTCATGCTGGCCGTCGCGACCTCCATCGATGCCCTGACGGTTGGCATCGCCTTTGCCTCGCTTTCGGTCAACATCTGGCTGAGCGTGGCGCTCATTGGCATCACGACGTTTGTGTTCTCTATTGCTGGCGTGCTCATCGGCAACCAGTTTGGCATGCGCTACCAAAAGCCGGCGCAGATTGCGGGTGGCGTCATCCTCATTCTCATTGGGACCAAGGTCCTGCTCGAACACCTGGGGATACTGGTTCTCTAGCAGCCCTTCCCGCTTGCCTTCTCGGCAGTTGGTGGCCGTATCAAAACGCACTACAATCTGATAAGGCCACCATCGAGAGGAGCTTCTATGCCAGGCAAGCGTGCGGACGTTATCAGCTGGGACGAGTTCTTCATGCGGGTCGCCGTGGCGGCGGCGCTGCGTAGCAAGGACCCCAACACGCAGGTAGGCGCCTGCATTGCCGGGACGGACCACCGCATCCTCTCCGTTGGCTACAACGGCACCCCCGCCGGCCTTGATGACGACGAATTCCCGTGGGACACCACGGACGATCCGCTCACGGACAAGCACAACTACGTCATCCACGCCGAGGCAAACGCCATCCTCAACTATCGCGGCTCGCTCAAGGAGCTCCAGGGGGCCACGGTCTATGTGACGCTCTTCCCCTGTCAGGAGTGCGCCAAGATGCTCGTGCAGGCGGGAATTGGCGAGGTCGTCTATCTGGACGACAAGTACCACGACACCGTTGGTGCCGCGATTGCACGCTCGGTGCTCGAGCGCTGTGGCGTGACCTACCGACAGGTGACCTTGCCTGATTCGGCACTTGCATAGCATATCCTTGACCATCGGCTTGAAGTGCTCCGGTGCAAGCTGTGTGTGCATTCGCTTTGTGGGCTGGCACATGCTAAGCTAAAACGGCTCTGCGGCTGAGGCTGCGAGCAGACATAGTGGCACCCGAAAGGGAAGGTGCCTGGACACATCGTGCCCGGCACATGACAGGAAGGTGAACGTTTATGAAGAGTTCCCACACCACAAAGCTGCGTAGCTGGGGCGTCGTCGTCATGACGATGCTGCTGGCGCTTGTGCTGGCGGCCTGCGCCAGCAAGCCTGCGGACACGGGCACGACGACCGAGCCCGAGGCGGCTGCCGTCGAGCCCGTCGAGGTCCGCGTTGCCTCGCTCAAGGGGCCGACCTCCATCGGCCTGGCCTCGTTTATGGGCAACGTTGACAGCCTTGGGCTGAACAACACCTACACGTTCAACATCGCGACAGCGGCTGACGAGATTCTCCCCTCCGTCATCAAGGGCGAGACGGACATCGCACTGGTCCCCGCTAACGTCGCGGCCGTGCTCTACAACAAGACCGAGGGTGGCGTTTCCGTCATCGACATCAACACGCTGGGCGTGCTCAACGTGGTGACGGGTGACGCGTCCGTCCAGCAGTTTGCCGACCTTGCGGGCAAGACGGTCTACATGACGGGCAAGGGCGCCACCCCTGAGTACGCCATGAACTTCCTGCTGGGCAAGGCGGGCATCGCCGACCAGGTCACCCTCGAGTTCAAGAGCGAGCCGACCGAAGTCGTCCAGGCCCTGAGCGCTGACGCTACCGCCGTGGGCGTCCTGCCCCAGCCCTTCGCGACGGCTGCCTGCATCAAGAACGAGGCGCTCAAGGCCGTCATCGACCTGACCGACGTATGGGCTGCAACCGTGGACGACGGCTCGCAGTTCCTGACTGGCGTCACCGTCGTACGCAACGACTTCCTGGCCGAGCATCCCGAGGCCGTGCAGGAGTTCATCACCCAGCAGGCTGCCTCTGTCGATGCCGCCAACGGGGACCCCGCTGCCGTGGCTCCGCTTGTGGTTCAGGCCGGCATCATTGACGCCGAGGGCGTCGCCGCCAAGGCCATTCCCGGCTGCCACCTGGTGTGCATTACGGGCGAGGACATGAAGACGGCCCTGTCCGGTTACCTGCAGACGCTCTTTGACTCCGACCCGACCTCCGTGGGTGGCACGCTTCCCGCCGACGATTTCTATTGGCTGGGATAACGCCTCCGTATGGGCGACTCTAAGAACAAGAGAAACCTGACTCGGCTTGCGGCTTGCGCGCTCTGGATTGTGGCGTGGCAGGCCGCAAGCCTTCTTATTGGCAGCAAGATCCTGCTCGCGAGCCCGCTCGACACGCTTCGCGCCCTCCTGTCGATCGTCATGAGCGAGCGCTTCGTCCCCACTGTCTGGTTTTCGTTCTCGCACGTTGCCACTGGCTTCTTGGCTGCGTTTGTCCTTGGCGTCGCCCTTGGGTTTGTTGCGGCGCGCCATCCGGTGGTGCGCGAGCTCCTGGCACCCGTGGTGCTTGCCTTCAAGAGCATCCCCGTCGCCTGCATTGTGGTGCTGCTGCTCATTTGGGTGGGTTCGCGCGAGGTGTCGCGCATTGCCGTCTTCCTCATGGCGTTTCCCGCCCTGTACCTTGCCACGGTGGAGGGCCTGGGGCAGGTCGATCAGAAGATCGAGGAAATGCTGGGCATCTTTGGCGTGAGCGCGTTGCGCCGCCTGCTGGCCCATACGTGGCCGTCTCTGTTGCCCTACCTCATGGCCACAAGCCGCAATGCCTGCGGCATGGCATGGAAGGCCGGCGTGGCCGCAGAGCTCATTGGCACTCCGATGGGGTCCATCGGCGAGCGCGTCTATCAGTCAAAGATCCTGCTCGAGACGGCGGACCTCTTTGCCTGGACGGTCATCATCGTCGCTGTCTCGTATGCCTGCGAGCGCGCCTTCCTGTGGGCGCTTCGTGCGACGGGACCGCTCTCCCTGCGCCTTTCTGTGCCTCGTGGGGGCGGTCAGCAGCTGCGGTTGGAGGCTGCGCCCATCAAGCTTATAAATGCGACCATCGGGCATGGCGACGTGGCTGTCGTGCCCAATCTAAGCTTCTCGCTTGCCGCGGGCGAGCGAGGAATTCTGACGGATGCTTCGGGCTCGGGAAAGACGACGCTTCTTCATACCTGTGCGGGGCTTCTCCCCGCGCTGAAAGGGGAGGCAGCCGTGCCCCGAACGCTTTCGATGGTCTTTCAAGAGACGCGGCTCATCGAGGCGCTGGCGGCAGAGCAGAACGTGCTGCTGGTTGGAGCAGGAGGCCGTACGTCAGAGCAGGTGCGGGCGCTCTTGGCCGAGCTGCTGCCGCAGGATGCGCTTGGGCGCCCCGTGCGCGAGCTATCCGGCGGGCAGCGGCGGCGCGTGGAAATCGTCCGCGCCATGGCGCACCCATCGGCTGCGGTGCTGCTTGACGAGCCGTTTTCCTCGCTTGATGATGAGGCTCACCGCGTGGCGGCGTGCTTTGTACTCAGGCATCTGGACGGACGGACGCTTCTTGTTGCCTCTCACGCGCCAGAGGACGAGGCGCTTCTTGACGCGCGACACGTTAGTCTTGGCTAGCTTCTTTTTCACCGACGATACGTGTTTCCGTGGATGTCTCTTTCATCTTGTAGGGAAAGGACTACCCTCTGTAGTGTCAAAATGATTGCATTCGACCTTAAGACG
>JAFUBJ010000002.1 GCA_017460265.1 Atopobiaceae bacterium
CCACAAGGGTCGCCCCGTCAAGGAGGCCACGCCGTCCTATCCCGTCGAGATTTTGGGCCTGCAGAGCGTGCCCATGGCCGGCGACGAGTTCCGCGTCTTCCCCGAGGAGCGCGACGCACGTGCCCTCGCCGACGAGCGTGCACTCAAGGCCCGCATCGAGGAGCAGAACAAGGTCAAGCATGTCACGCTCGAGAACCTCTTCGCCACCATGGAGGACGCCGAGGTCAAGGAGCTCAACCTCATCATCAAGGCTGACGTCATGGGCTCCATCGAGGCGCTCAAGGACTCCCTTGACAAGATGGACCAGTCCGAGGTGCGCATCAACGTGATCCACTCCGCGGTCGGCGCCATCAACGAGACCGACGTCACGCTTGCAGACGCGTCCAACGCCATCATCATTGGCTTTGGCGTGCGTCCCGACTCCAAGGCGCGCGCCGACTCCGAGCACAAGGGCGTCGAGATTCGTACCTACGACGTCATCTACAAGGCGATGGAAGACATCGACGCGGCGCGCATCGGCATGCTGAAGCCCACCGAGGTCGAGGTCCAGACCGGCATCGCGACGGTGCTTGACACCTTCAAGGTGCCCAAGGTCGGCATCGCTGCTGGTGTGCGCGTCGAGGAGGGCGAGATTTCCTCCACCGATTCCGTTCGCCTTGTACGCGACGGCATCGTTGTCTACAACGGCAAGATCGCGTCGCTGCGCCACTACAAGGACGACGTCAAGAGCCTTCGTGGCGGCATGGAAGGTGGCATTGGCCTGGAGAACTTCCAGGACATCCACTCTGGCGACCAGATCGAGGCCTCTCGCATCGACCAGATTGCGCGTACGGAGTAGGGAGCGCACGGGAAGCAAAACCAGAACTCGCGCCGCATCAACCAGATGGCGCGCGAGAAGCTTGGCTACATTCTTCTCTTCGAGGTCTCCGATCCCGACCTCGCGCTTGTGACCCTCACGGGCGTCGAGGTCAGCGTCGACAAGTCGGTTCTTCGGGCGTATGTGAGCTGTGAGTCCTCCCGCTATGACGAGGTGCGGGAGGCGCTTAGGCGCGCGAAGGGCCGCATCAGGTCGCTTTTGGGCCATGCCCTCGGCTGGAGAGTCACGCCCGAGCTCATCTTCGAGATTGACACCACCGCCGACGAGGCGGAAAGGATTGCGCAGGCGCTCGAGGAGGTGCCTCCCACCATCGGTGTCGAGAAGGACGAGTTTGGCTATCCCGTTGTCTCGGCAGATGCCGGGGATGAAGAAGACCAGTAGGAGCTGCCATGCGTTCGCATATTGAGGCTTGTTCCGATGCCTTTGATGACATTGCGAGGCTCATTGCATCCTCCCAGCGCATCGCCATCTGTGCCCATGTGAATTCGGATGGTGACGCGCTGGGCTCTGTGCTCGCCTTGGCTGAGATAATTGACGCAAACTGGGAAGGCAAGGAAGTTACCTGCCTTCTTGCCGACGAAGAGGTTCCGCGCATCTACCGCTTTCTGCCCGGAGCCGACCGTTTCGTGCGCGGCAGTGACTACGTCGGCTCTCCCGATCTTTTCATAAGCGTCGACCTTTCCCAGCCTTCCCGGCTGGGCGGGGGAGAGGCCGTTCGAGACAGGGCGGCAAGGACCGCCATCTTTGACCATCATCCCTGCGACGACCCCGACGCGGATGGCTACGTCATACGTCCCGAAGCGGCGGCAGCCGGCATCATCATCACGGAGTTTGCCTGTCACCTTGGGGTTGACGTGATACCTGACATGGCTCAGAACCTCTTTTGCGCCATTGCGACCGACACGGGGAGGTTCCAGTACCAAAACTCCG
>JAFUBJ010000572.1 GCA_017460265.1 Atopobiaceae bacterium
CGAAGAGCCGATGACGGCGGGGCGTGCTTGAGCCGTATGCGGGGAAACCCGCACGTACGGTTCTTAGGGGAGGGCGCGGGAGCAATCCCGCGTCCTTACCCGCCTGATCGCGACGAGCAAGGCGACGCTCGATGCCATGCGCGAGGACTTCGAGCAGCTTTGGCCAGCGGTCATCGACAGGCCCCCAGTCCTCGGCCTGGGTCATGAGGCCTTCCGCAGCCCCCTCCTCCGATGACCAACTCTGCCCTGGTCCGCCAATGCGGCCTCATATCGTCTCAGCTATGGTAGCATCCATGTTCGATTAGCAAAAGCGCATCGCGCAGATGCGCTGGCGGAACGGCAACACGACGCTTGGCGAGGGCAGTATGAGGACCATAGACACGGAACAATTCGAATCCCTGTCCCGCAAGAGACCCGGACCCTGGCGGATGGAAGACGGCCGGATGCTGCGGATCGCATGCGGCGGGCATCCCATACCCACGGAGGACGAGGCGCGGGAGATGCTCGCCACCTACCAGGCTTGCGCCGCCTCCGTGGGTACGCCAAACGCCTACGAGATCGTTCGAGTGCCCGGTGGCTACGGCGTGGTGGTCGACTATGTCGTCGGCCTCGCAATGGGTGTGCACATCTCTATCGGCTCTTACACGCCAGCGGAGTTGGGTCACGACATGGCAGAGCTTCTACGACGCCTTCATGCCACGCACATGGAGGCGGGTCTCGACTGGAACGATACGTTCCGCGCTTGGGCAGCCGCGCTCGCACCGCTCGTGCCGGACGGTCTGGGGGAAAGACTCGTCGCTCTCGTCGAGGTCGTTCCCAGACGCCGTTGCCTGCTTCATGGCGACTTCCACGTGGGCAACGTGATCCTGAGCGACGGAATCCTGACCCCCATCGACATGGAGCACGCGGGCTTCGGCCATCCCGTCTTCGATCTTGCGGTCGCACGCTCGCGCATCGAGAACAACGCGAGGGGCTTTGTCCGTGATCGGGCGGCAGACGCCCAAAGCATCCGGCAGTCCGCCCGCGAGCTGTGGGAGGCACTGCTCGCGGGCTACTTCGAGGGTGCGTCCGCCCACGAGCTCGAAGAGCTGGACGGCCGCATCGACGTGCTCGCCGAGGTGGATAGATGCTGTTTTGCCGGCGGTATCGCAACCACCGGCCCCGAGGGGGCAGATGAGCGCCAACTGGCGAGTGTCGCTCCCTACGTACGCCACCTGGCCGAGCTGCTTCCCCAAGTCGAGCGCCTTGACTTCTATGAAGCCGTCCAAGTGACGCTGGGAATGGCACCAAGAGGAGGAGTCGGGTCTTAGGACGGCGGTCCCAGGGAGACTGGAAGCAAGGGATGCAGGCCACGTTCGCAACGCGGGGTTCCGGTGGAGCTTCCTGATGGGACGACGCGAACCTATATGCCCTCACTCATGCCCCAATGGGTGAAGGTGCGTTGGACTAGCCCACGGCTACAGCCCGCAGAGCTTTACCACCTGGGCTCCAAGGGATTGTTGGGGACGTGAGCTGGGGTTTCTGCGAACTAGGGCTCAATGAGGAACGACGAGCAGTTTCTTTCGAACTCTGTCGTGCCCCAGCCGCCGGAGATTCCCTCCAGCTGATCGTCGGAAAGCTCGTAGCCCTCCTCCTTCGCGAGTGCCAGAATCTCCTCGGGCGTGTTGCACGCGCGTGCCTTGGCCTTCTGCTCATCCGTCAATCCGTTGTTTTTCACACCAACATCCTCTCTTCTGCATGGTCTCTTCTGCATGGCCTCATGCCTATGGTTTATTATACGCACCTCGCTGGCGCTTCGTCCCAAATGATTCTTTCTTTGAATTGTAAAA
>JAFUBJ010000573.1 GCA_017460265.1 Atopobiaceae bacterium
CGTGAATCTTCTCGACGCCGTCCTCGATGACGACCTCGTCATAGGCGCCAAAGCCGTTCTCAACGACCATCTGCGGCATGTTGTTGTAGCGCTCAGCCACGGTGTTGATGGTCCAACGCAGGCCGATCGGGTCGATCTGCCAACCCCAGTCGCTCGCCTTGAGGTACGGGTTCTTGCCGCCCAGGCTCATGTTGCCGGCCACTTCCTCGCCGTCCTCGTGCGTGGTTGCGGTCATGGACATGTAGTAGCTGTAGGTGAACATGTCCACGGTGCCTTCGGCCAGGATCTCCTCGTCTCCAGGAAGGATGTCGGGCTCGGCGCCGTACTCCTTCCAGATGCGCTTGGCGTAGTACGGATAGGCGCCACGCACCTGCACGTCAGAGGCGTACCAGTCGCTGTCGTCCAGCTTCTGCTGGGTCAGCAGCAGGTCGGCCGGGTCGCAGGTCAAGGGGTAGGTGGTCAGGAAGGCCGTCATGTTGCCCATCATGACCTCGGGATAGTGGTCATGCGCGTATTTGACCGTCTTGGCGCCAGCCAGGAACTGATGATGCAGCGCGTTGAAGCAGGCCTTGGCGTCACGCGGCGCGTTTGCGGTGGTGCCGGTGTAGCCCTGCACGAGGCTGGTGGACAGCGCGTTGTTCATGAACGGCATGCCGGTGTTGACCTCGTTGAAGGTCAGCCAGTACTTCACCTTGTCGTGCCAACGGTCCAGGCAGAAGGTGGAGTAGGTCAGGAAGAAGTCGATGCAGCGGCGGTCGGCCCATGCGTTGTACTTCTTGACCAGGCTGTACGGGGTCTCGTAGTGCGAGAGGGTCACCAGCGGCTCGATGCCGTTCTCCTTGAGGCAGGTGAAGACCTTGTCGTAGAACTCGACGCCGGCAGCCAAAGGCTCGCTCTCCTCGCCCGTGGGGAACAGGCGGGTCCAGTTGATGGACATGCGGAAGACGGTCCAGCCCATCTCGGCATCGAGCTTGATGTCCTCCTCGTAGTGGCCGTAGAAGTCGGTGGCCTCCCAGCTGGGGTACAGCGCGTTGGGGTCGAACTCCTCGTCGATCTGGCGCGGGGTGTTCACGTCGCCGCCACGCATGTGGTCGCAGAGGCTGTCGCCCTTGCCGTCCACGTTCCAGGCGCCCTCGTACTGGTTAGCCGCAGTAGCGCCACCCCACAAAAAGCCCTTCGGAAATGCCATGTTGTCTCCTCTCATACGCAAAGCTTACCTTCCCTGACACCACTATAAGGGGCAGGTGTTACCCTCCTACCTGCATATAGGCAAGCGGGAGGCGTTTATCGCCCAATATGTTCTATGGCGTCATGAGAAGGAGCGGTGCGTGTCCCGCCAGAGGCACATCATCTCGTTGGTGAGGGACAGGTCGTCCGGCTGGCCGGGAATCTCGTCCGGCCCCGCCCAGACGGCGCGCCCCAGCTCGGAGGCATCCATGTGCAGCGTCGGGTCGCCGTCGACCTCGCACCAATAGCCCGAAAGCACGTCGCCCGCAACGCCCCACGGCTGCGACTTGTAGTACGAGATGTTCTTGACCTCAATGCCCAGCTCCTCGCGGACCTCACGTCGCACGCAGTCCTCGATGGTCTCGCCTATCTCCACGAAGCCCGCCACCAGCGCGTCGATGGGCGCGTAGCGGCCGGCCGCGTAGCGCGTGAGCACGATCTTGTTGCGCTTTGGGTCCTGCACGCACACGATGACCGCCGGGTTCAGCCGCGGGAAGACCACGCGTCCGCACGCGGGACAGACAAGCGCGCGCTGGCTGTCGTGGTGGCGCGTGGGCGTGCCGCAAGTGCCGCAATAGCGGTGCGAGGCATACCAACCGCCCAGGTGCACGGCGGTGTAGACCACGTACATGAGCTCTCGCGGGCCACGCCCCTCCATGCGAAGCACGCGGTTGTGCACCAGCTCGAAGCCGCGCGGGACCTCGGCGCATCCGCTGTCGGGTGCAAGCCATATCGGCGCGCCGTCAAGCGAGAAGAGATAGGTCATGCCCTCCGGCGGCACGTCCGCACCCACCTGGGGAAACTCGAAGGTCGCCGTCGCGCCGTCAACGCGACGTACGCCCACCTCCTGCCCGCGCACGAAGAGCACCCACTCCCCCGGCGAGGGGACGGCGGCTGGGTCGTACTCGTTCCTCAAGCTATGGGGCGCAATGTCCTGGATCATCGCGCGCGCCTACAGCAGCGTCCACAGAATGAGCGAGCAGATGGCGATCGCCACGGCGGGCGGGTCGATGTGCGTGTCGCAGTTTTCGTTGCAATAGCGGGCAAACAGAAGGTAGATGAGGTTGGCAATCATGCCAAAGAGCATCGACACCACCACGTTGCCGCCTGTGGCGCCCATGGCATAGCCCACCACGAGCGTCTCGTGGTGGGTGGTGGGATAGGTCTTGTGCTGCAGGTCGTAGGAGCCCAGGAGGATGAGCGCGGCACTGACCGAGAAGCCGATGGAGTAGTACGCAGGGTCAACCTGGGAGAGCACGATCGCGGTGACGCCGCAGATGCCGATCGCGTTCACGAGCTGGAAGAGCCAGTAGCGTACGCCCTCGCGCTGGTAGTAGGCCGTGGCGTTGGGGTTCACCCAATGGCCCTTGCCCAAAAGCAGGCGCGTGAGCACGCCGATGGCGATGACGGAGCACGATCCCTGGTCGGCC
>JAFUBJ010000574.1 GCA_017460265.1 Atopobiaceae bacterium
ACTGTGCGCCGACGCGCTCTGCCGTGGTCACGGCGGCAAAGCCAATCGAGCTGTTCACGTTCTTGATGCCGCCGCGCTCGTGGTAGACGTGGCGCTCGTCGAGGTCGCGCTCGGTCTCCTTGCAGATGTCCGACATGGTCTTGACGGCCTGGACGGGCCACATGCCGGCGGCCGTCTCGCCGGAGAGCATCACGCAGTCGGTGCCGTCATAGATGGCGTTGGCGACGTCGGTCACCTCGGCGCGCGTGGGGCGCGGGTTGTGGATCATGGAGTCGAGCATCTGCGTCGCGGTGATGACCGGCTTGTAGTAGTCGTTGCACTTGCGGATGATCAGCTTCTGGATGTGGGGGAGCTTCGCCGCCGGCAGCTCGACTCCGAGGTCGCCGCGGGCGACCATGATGCCGTCGGAGGCGGCCAGGATCTCGTCGAAGTTCTTGACGGCGATGGCGCTCTCGATCTTGGAGAAGATCATGGTGTCGGGCGCTCCCGACTTGGCGCAGATCTTGCGGATCTCGTCGACGGCAGCCCCGTTGCGGATGAACGACGCCGCGATGGCGTCGATGCCCAGCTCGCAGCCAAACATGATGTCGGCGACGTCCTGATCGGTCACGTTGGGCAGGCCGACCTCCGTGTTGGGGATGTTCACGCCCTTCTTCTCGCCCAGCATGCCGCCGTTGACGACGGAGCAGAAGATGTCGTGCCCATCGACGCCGTCGACCTTGAGCTCGATGAGGCCGTCGTCCACGAGGATTGTCGATCCGGCCTTCATCTCGCTGGGAAGGTTCTCGTAGTCGACCGAGAAGCACTCGTTCGTGCCCTGCACGACACGCGTGGTCACGACCACCTTGCTGCCAGCCTCGAGCATGACGGGCTCGTGCTCGACGAGCTCGCCGGTGCGAATCTCCGGACCCTTGGTGTCGAGCATGACGGCGATGGGAATGTTGAGTTCGCGCGAGAGGGTGCGCACGCGCTCGATGTTGCGGCGATGATACTCGTGGCTTCCATGGCTGAAGTTAAAGCGCGCGACGTTCATGCCGGACAAGATCAGGTTGCGAAGCACGCCGTCGTCCTCGGTGGCTGGTCCCATCGTGCAGACGATCTTGGTCTTCTTCTTGGTGAGCCTGCGTCTTTGGTCCATGTCGCTCCGTTCGTCTAAGGTGCTATGCGCACCGAATGGTTCGGACACCTGCCATGTGCTTTGTCAGCAATTGTAGCGTTAGGTATACGAAAGGGGGCCCTCTTTAGAACGGTGCCCCAACTGCAAACAATTTGCTGCGTACCGTTAGCAGACGATGCTACGGAAAACGTACTCGTCGTCGGGAGCGCCCTTGGCAAACGCGGAGGCATTGGTAAGGGTGACGCGGGCAATCTCGCCCAGGGCTTCCTGGGTGAAGAAGGCCTGGTGGCTGGTGACGACCACGTTGGGGAACGACGTCAGGCGCGCGGTGATGGACTCGTAGACCTCGCCGGAGCGGTTCTTGTAGACGTTCTCGTTCTCCTCCTCGTAGACGTCGAGGCCGGCAGCACCA
>JAFUBJ010000575.1 GCA_017460265.1 Atopobiaceae bacterium
CAGGCAAAGCAGGCAAT
This sequence comes from Atopobiaceae bacterium, assembly GCA_017460265.1. GTDB lineage: Bacteria > Actinomycetota > Coriobacteriia > Coriobacteriales > Atopobiaceae > UBA1367. The sequence continues at coordinate 18 of JAFUBJ010000575.1, forward strand.
CGACCTCGTGGAGCGTGCGATCAGGGAGAGCCAGGAGCAGCGCCTCCGTCAGGACGAGGAGATGGTCGAGCGCGCGCAACGCGATGCCATGCGCCTGAGGTCCTACTCGAAGACGCGTGCAGAGCGGCAGAGGGAGCATATGTCCTCATCCAATCCCTACGCCTTCGACCCGCAGGGGCCAGACGCCACCATGAGGCCGCCCGCGATGCCTAAGCCCCGCAAGAACCAGGAGTCGTCGCAGGCCAAGCAGAAGACGCAAGAGCCAGAGCTGACCATCCTCGAGCAGAAGCCCAGGGAGCCGCCTCCTGTGCTACCCCTCGAGGAGGCAGTGGAGCAAGTCAGGGCCAAGCTCTTCCCCAAGGGGAAGAAGTGACATAGGAAAAGAGAAGGCAAGCGTGGCGAAGGTGCCACACCAGAAAGGAAGACAACATGCCCGAGAAGAAGACGATCGACCGCGTCTACATCACCGTGCCCCAGGAGATGACCCGTCTCAAGGGCGAGGAGTACGCGATCATCCGCAGCGACGGGTCGCGTGAGACCAAGACGGCAGACTGGAACACGTTCCAGCTTCCCTCGCGCATCTCCGTCGGAGACAATCGGCTCAGCTTCGGCACGGTCATCAACAAGTTCGCCAACACGAACGACGACGGGACCGTCACGTTCCCGTTCATCGCAAGCAGGACCGTGCCCGTCAAGGTCGCCAAGCGCGACGAGAACGGCGCTCCCATCCTTGACGAGAATGGTCGTCACCTCTACGAGGTGGTCGAGGTCGACCCCGCGGCGCTCAAGGAGGCCATCGACTCCTACGAATACCTCGTCATGCACAAGGCGTTCGTCAAGCGCGACATCGAGTACGTCGACACGGAGGGCGAGAAGCGCAAGTTCAACTCCGTGACCTTCGCGCCGGGAACCAAGGTCGGCGACTACGACCTCTCCACCGCGCAGTTCTCGCCCTTCTCGGTCATCCGCGGCTACCGCACGCAGGAGGTCGAGGTGATTCCCCTGCCCAAGGACCGCGTAGTGTTCGTCAACATCCCCGTCGAGGAGGATGGCCACCTTGTGCACAAGAAGGGTACTGAGAACTGCATCAAGGTGATGCCGAAGGAGCTCGTCGAAGCAGCGCGCGAGCAGCGCAAGGCGTACGTCGCCGCGCACAAGGCGCAGACGGCAGAGCCCATCGTGGAGGACGCTCCCACGCCCGAGCTCTACGACCATGACGTCGAGTTCGGGCCCGAGGAGCATACCTCGCCCCGCCGCTAGTACGTGACCGCATGGGGCCGTGATAGCGGCCCCATGCTCCCCTTTCGTCCCACCTGAGGTACCCACATGCCAGACGACGAACTCGTGAACTTCTATGACCTTACGCAGGAGGCGTCAGAGCACGCATTCTCGCTCTGGCAAGGAAGCATGCAGACCCCACCCGTGCCCGGACTTTGGGAGGAAGCATACGCAAGCCGCATCGAGGAGTTCTCGGCGGCGCTCTCCGAGGCCCTCGAGGCATGCGGCATCGAGGTGGCCGAGTCAAGGGACTGGGGATCGATCTACTTCGACCTCAAGTTCCGTCACGTCGAACCGGACTGCTTCGACGAGAAGACAAGGATGGGCTACGGGACGAACGATGACTTTAACGACGTGGCGGAGTTCTACAACGAGGCAATGGATGCCGCTGCGGCAAAGATGGCCTACGCCCGTCTCGCCCTCGACGCACATGACCGCTATCTTGATGTCATTGCCTGGGACGCACCAGACGAGCTCTCCGATGACGCCACGAAGGCGTTCCAGGCCATCGAGACGACGGTTAACGACATCCTCGGAAGGCTCGCGAGGTATGTGGTAGACAAGGACGACTCCATCATGGAGGACACAATGTCGGTCGAGTTCTTCGAGGACCGCTTCGTGCCCAACCACCTCTTCAAGGTCGACGGAACGCCTGTGGACGTCTGTGAGCGCGAGCATCTCGAACAAGGCGGAGAGACAATACGAGGCCCAAGGCGCTGATTCATCACTTCATCGCGCTGAAGTGATGACTCAAGCAGACTCACGATACTCATTTCCACGCACGGACGCCCGTGATGCCGATATCTTCTGTTACCACATCCCATTTAGGGCATCGACAACTCAAACTCTTACACGAGGCATCGCTCCAACCCTGAAGATGCCAAGGAATGGCCCGAGCTTGTGGAGGGACGAATGGCGCTCACAGAGGAACAGGTAGAGAACGTCTATGGGGCAGCCATAGAGTCACCCAACGTCATCTGTCTCGAGATCGCGAACGACCTCGAATACGACCGCGAGGACACCATGAGCGCCCTCGAGGAGACACGCAGGGACATCTGCCTTGACGTGCTCAGGCTCTTCGGGGTTGACGAGATCATGGGCGGCAACGACCTCGACGTCGCCATCGCCGTCCTTGCGAACAAATGGCCAGAGGCAGGCTACGAGGCGATATCGGACATGCTGAGGGAGAGCACCGGCGCGCGCATGAGCGCAGACCTCATAGAGGTCTCCATTGCAGGCAGGCATGACCTGCTCCGTGGCGAGAGACGCGACATAGAGGAGCTCAGCTGCCCGAAGGAGGCGGCCCGAAGGGCCGTC
>JAFUBJ010000576.1 GCA_017460265.1 Atopobiaceae bacterium
GTGAACTTTGCCGCATGGCGCCATTGCACGAGGTCGGCTCCCGCGCGGCCTGAGGACACGCCGGCATCAAAGAGCATGCGCGCGTACTGCTCGACCTTGTCGCGGCCCTTAATCGTTGCCATTGGTGCTTCCCACTTCTGCAAGGTAGCGCTCGGCCAGCTTGCGATGCTGTTCGTCGGTGAGGTTCTCGCCCACGATTTTGCTCGCAATCTCGACGGACAGGTCGACGACCGATCCCGAGAGCTGTACCAGCGCCTTCTTGCGCTCGGACTCAACCGCGTCGCGCGCCTTGGCGATAGTTGCCGCAGCATCCTTCTGGGCCTTGGCGAGGATGCGCGAACGCTCCTCCTCGGCCTCGCGCCTGGCTGCCGCCACGATCTCGGCGGCGTCGCGCTCGGCTGCGGCCAGGCGCTCCTCGTAGGCCTTGGCGTCGGACTGGGCCTGGTTCTTTGCCTCCTCGGCGGCGTCAAGGTCGCCTTGGATCTTGTTTTCGCGGTCCTCCATCATCTTGAAAATCGTGGGCCAAGCAAACTTGGACAGAATCACAAAGATGATGATGAATGCGACGCACGCGGGAATGAACTCAGCCATGTTCGGCATGAGCAGCTTGATGCCGGTGTTTTCCTCCTCAGCCAAGGCAGCGACTGGCGTGCCTGCCATGAGGAGAGTCGCACCCCCGAGGGCGTGCAGCATGCGTGATTGGGTGTGTGTCATTGCTTCTCCCCTACCTGTGTATGCCTGCTTCGCGACGCCATCTACATGATGGAGACGACGAAGCCGATCAGGCAGAGAGCCTCGATGAAGGCCGAGGCCAGAATAAAGAGCGTGAACAGACGGCCTTCAACCTCGGGCTGGCGAGCCATGGAGTTCGCGACACCCTGAGCAGCAATCGCGATGCCCAACGCGGCGCCAATGACGCAGAGACCATAACCGATGACGTTCACTGTTCCTCCTTTGTCGTTCGCCGGACCATCCGACGACCTCTTGAAAAACCTATGCAAGAGCGGGCGCGAGGCCCGCGCGATGCCGTGCTTAGTGACCCTCTGCCTCCGCAAGCTGCACGTAGACGGCGGAGAGCAGGGTGAAGATGTAGGCCTGGATGAAGGCCACGAGCAGCTCGACCACGTAGATGAGGATGAGCAGCGCCATCCAGAGGATGCTCATGGCGCCCGTGCCCATGTTTTCGAGCGTGAACTGCATGAGCATGGGCTGGACGAAGGTGGTGGTCATGATGGCAAAGACGCCCATGACCACGTGGCCGGCGAACATGTTGCAGAACAGACGGACGGCCAGCGTGATGAGGCGCAGGAAGGTGGAGAAGAGCTCGATGACCCACACGACGGCGGCGATGGGAGCCGCGAGTCCTGCGGGGGCGAGGCTCTTGATGTAGCCAAAGACGCCCTTCTTGCGCATGCCCACATAGATGAAGTAGATAAAGCTCATGAGCGCGAGGGCGCCCGTGACGCCCGTGGTGCCCGTGCCCGCCTTCCACGTGGGAAGCATGCCCACGTAGTTGCCGAACATGACGACCAGAAAGACGGTGGCGAGGAAGGGGAAGTGCTGCTTCCAGGTGTCGCCGAGCGTGCCCTTGCACACGTCGTCACGTATGTACTCGATGAGATACTCCACGCCGTTGGCAAAGACGCCATGCGGCACGAGCGTACCTTCCATCTTGCGCTTGTAGGCAAAGATGACAGCAAGCATGATCAGGCACGCCAGCAAGAAATAGAACGTGGTGATGGTGAAGCCCACCGTAGCGTCTCCAAAGATGGGTGTCGTAAAGAAGCTCTCTATGAGCTCGCCCATGGAGTCGGAGACTTGCTGAAACGCGTCGCCCACGAAACCAACCTTCCCTTCAACTTCACGACGGACCATGAGGCCGTCTGCCGTGTGCCGAGCTGGAGCCTAGCTGGCTGGCAGTTCCGCGCAATAAAACGCATAGCGCATGAATTCTAGCTACTTGTTGGCGCCGTGTCACGATGTTGTCACGCGGATTCACGTCTGGGACATAAAGGCTAGGCTCAAAAAGGGGTTTAGCGAGGGCAGTGTGCCGCAAATAGCCCTCATGCGAGAACAGCTCTGGGGGCATCGTGGACCCTACTCGTGGCGCAGATACTCCTTGACGCAAGCGCGGGCGGCAGAAAGGGCATTGGCACCAAGGAGTCCAATCTCCTCCTTCGTGGCGTCGTCAACATGAATGCCCGCCACCACGCTCACCGGCTCGCCCGTAGCGAGGCAGAGTTCACGAGCGACCGCAGCCGCTGCCTCTGCATCCTTGTGTCCGGGCACCGTGGCGGTCCACAGATCGACACGCGAGAGCTGCTCGCCGTGCAGCGCGCATCCGGGGCTTGCCAGCGCCTGCCCGCCAACATGGGGACACTCTCCCCCATAGACAAACA
>JAFUBJ010000577.1 GCA_017460265.1 Atopobiaceae bacterium
ACGCGAGGCCGCCCGTCCTCCCCGGCGGCGAGATGCTCGCCTCCGCCACCGAGACGAACGCCGTCTGGGCGCCCGTGCCCGCCAAGTTCGAGGCGGGCACGCAAGACGCGGCCGGCAGCTATGCCACCGACGCCGCCATCGCCTACCTGCAGCAGTTTGGCATGGAAGCCCTAGAGGAGCGTGAGCGCCTGCTCGCGACCTACCTCACCGACTCTCTTGCTGCCCTCCCCTTCGTCAAGATCATCGGCCCTGCCGACGGCAGCCGCCACGTGGGCGCCGTCGCCTTCAATATCGAGGGCATCCACCCGCATGACGTGGCAAGCATCCTTGACATGTCGGGCATCTGCATTCGGGCGGGCCACCATTGCGCACAGCCCCTGCTTGCCTGGCTTGGCGAGCAGAGCACCTGCCGCGCGAGCGTCGCCTTCTATAACGACAAGGCCGACATCGACCTTCTGGTCGAGGGCCTTAACCAAGTTTGGAGCGTGTTCCATGGCCGTCAGTAGCGCCACTCCGGCAAGCCTTTACAACCCGCAGTTCATGGATCACGTGAACAATCCGGACTACAACTATCAGCTCGAGGACCCCACGCACGTGCACGAGGGCGTGAATCCCTCCTGTGGCGACGAGCTCACCTTCTCCATCCGCATCGGCGACGACGGAACCATCGAAGAGGCTGCCTATCAGGGACACGGGTGCGCCATCAGCCAGGCTTCTGCCGACATGATGAGCGACCTTGTCACTGAGCGCACGCCCGAGGAGGCGCTCGAGCTCTGCAACCTGTTCATGCGCATGGTCAAGGGCGAGGTGACCGATGATGCCGAGCTCGAAAAGCTCGAGGACGCGGCCCTGCTCAAGGACATCGCGCACATGCCCGCACGCGTGAAGTGCGCAGAGCTTGCCTGGCGCACGCTCACGGAGATGCTCGCCTCCGACAAGGAGGCCTAGGCATTATGGCTGGAGGACTCTTCTCGACAAAGGGACGGTATGCGCTGCGCGCCATGGGCGACCTTGCGACCCACGAGGGCTGGGTCTCTTTGGGCGAGGTGTCTGATCGCCAGGGCATCTCTCGAAAGTACCTCGAGCAGGTCATCGCCTTGATGCATAAGGCAGGCTACGTCGAGAGCCTGCGGGGAAAGGGCGGAGGATACCGCCTGACGCGCAAACCCGAGGAATACACCTTGGGAGAGATTCTTCGCGCGGCAGAGGGCTCCCTTGCCCCCGTCGCCTGCCTTGACTGCACCTCAGGAGAGATCTGCCCGCGTATGGAGGACTGCCCCACCGTTGCCATCTGGCGCGACTTGGGTAAGCTCACCTCCTCCTTCTTGGACAGCAAGACCCTCGCGGACATCCTGGTGGACGAGGATTTCAAAAAGGAGCAGAACGAGTAGCACGTTCCCCTTCTTTGAGATCCTAGGCTGCGTCGGCAGATGACGTGGCAACGCTTTCAGTCAGCCCCTGATCCGTCAGGGGCTGACTCTGTTGTGCCAGATCCCCAGACGAAGAAGCCCCTTCCGCGCCACCAGAGGGCTCGGAAGCAGTTTGCTGTGCGCCATCGGTAGCCGTGTCGGCGGGAGCTTCAGCCGTCACGTCCTCCGTGACGGCATCCGTAGGAACCGAAGCGCTCTCGGTGACAGTTCCGTCAACCTTGTCCACGGATCCGTCTGTCTCCGCCGTGGCCTCTTCGCTCATCTCGGTTCCGGCCTCACTGACTTCCTCAACAGCGGGAACATATTCCCACGTAGTGGGACCAAGACCCTCTCCGCGCGTTGCGAGGGCGATGATCGCGGCACTCACCAGCACCGCCACCAGCGACACGCAGGCGGCAAAGATCGCAAGGCGACGGGCAATACGCCCAATGTCATGAGTAGGCGCATAGGCATGCCGGGAGTCCTTTGCCACATGCTGACCAGAGGAGATGGTCGGCTCCGCCACCTCCTTGATGCGCTCGGCAGATGCCGTCAACATGCCCTTGTATACCTGGGTCGAGGCGGTCGAGATGACGGCTGCGACCATCGCGCCGATGAGCGATCCCGCCAGGCCGATCTTTGAGGTGAGGAGAAACGACGTAGCGGCCGTCAGGGCACTCGCCACGACCGCAGAGAACGAGAAGTCATCGAAGACGCCACGCGGCT
>JAFUBJ010000578.1 GCA_017460265.1 Atopobiaceae bacterium
CACCGACCCGCACACGATGGTCCACGCAGGCACCCCAAGGGCATCGAGCGCCTCGGCAAGCAGGGCGATGACCTCTGCCTCGCCAGCGACGCCCTCTCCTCCCACCAGCTCGACGCCGAGCTGGGTGAACTGACGGGGCTGCCCGGCAAGCGTGGACTCCTCACGCGCGACGGGAGCGCTGTAGCGCAGGCGAAGCGGAAGCTCCTCCTTTGACATGCGCGTGGCAACCATGCGCGCGATCGCGAGCGTGATGTCGGGACGCATCACGAGCAGGCCACCATCAGAGTCAAAGAGCCTGAAGGGCGAGGCAGGCACATGGCCTCCGCGCTCAAGGGCGGCGTGCTCCTCGAGCATGGGCATCTCGACGGGAAGGTACCCGTGTGTCGAAAAGCACGCGCGGACCTTCTCGGAAATGCGCTCGCGCGCCAGCGCCTCGCTGGGGAGGATGTCTCTGAACCCACGGGGGGTGCCCACCATAGCCTTAGCCTTTCTTCTCATGTGATCGGGAGAAGTCACTTTAGCACACTAAAGTACTTGCCCTTTTCATGTGGGACATCATATACATCCCCGAAACATGAGACGGCGTCCTGAGGGCTTTATTTGTAAGAAGGTAACGTTGGCATGGCGGCCCCCCAAGAGGACTTGGGGCGATTCCCCGGACTCATTACTGGAGGGCGATACCCTTTCGGTACGATTGCACGCAACTGATGTCCGAGGTACCTTTTCAACTGCCTCCGGTCCAATTGCGAGCAGACGCAGGCTCAAAAGCCCAGTTGGCGCGACGCTCAATGCACGCAACTGCCGACCGATGCGCCAACTGGACCGCCCTCAGTCCAATTGCGTGCAGACCTTGCGACATAGGGCCAGTTGGGGCGTTGCGAATTGCACGCAACTGCCGCCCGAGGGATTGCGGCGGCCGCTCCCAGCCCAATTGTGTGCAATTCTCCAAGGACCAAATCGACGAAGAGATGCCCTATGCGCGGCGGAGCAGCCGGTTGATGACGGTCGTCACGGCAGAGGCCTCGGGGACGTGCAGCGCCACGGCCAAGCCGTACGTCACCACAACGGCAGGGATGCCCGCAACCACGCAGGTGAGCAGAGCCTGAATGACCGGTCCGCCAAAGCTGGCCAGCAGGGGCGACGCAAACCTGATGATGAGCACCGCCGCCATTGCGCCCACAAAGCCGAGCACGGTCGAGCGTGCAGCGCTCTTAACAATGGAGCCTATGGCAATGCGCCCATAGCTTTTCTTGAGGTACAGAAGTATGGCAACGACCGTGACAAAGTAGAAGACGAAGGACGAGAACGGCACCATCCACAGGCCCGTAAGCGGAGCCACCCAAAGCACCAAGGCAATCTGGAGGGCACTCGTCAGCACCGTCACCCACACGAGGACGTCCATACGCCTTGTTGAGGAGCAGACCTTCTGGAAGAGCATCGCAACGCCATAGACGGGAAGCGACAGGGCACGCCAAGAAAGATAGTAGGCACACAGCTCGGCAGCCTCCGCATCAAAGCGGGACGCCGACACGATGGTGACCAGCTGCGTAGAGAAGACCGCAAGGTAAAACGCAAAGGGAATGAGCAGGATCAAGATCTTGTTGGTGCCACTGACCACTGTGTCAAGAAACGAGTCCATATCCCCAGACGCATAGAAATCGGCCATCTCGGTGAAGAGGACCGTCATGATGGGCACGCAGAAGATGGCATACGGCAGGTTGTACCAAAGCATCGAGTAGCTGCCGATAGAGGCCCCGATAGGCGTAAAGGTTAGGAACGCGTTGAGGTGGAAGGAGTTTGTCACAAACCCAAGCACCATGAGCACGATCGAGGGAACGCCGATCGTGAGGGTGTCCCTCAGCGCTGGGTCTTTAAGGTTGACGCGGAAGCGAAGGCGCACCCCATGCTTGCGCATGGACGGTATCTGCAGAAGGGCCTGAACCAAAACGCCCAGCGGATTGCCAATGGCAAGGATGAGCAAGGCAAGGGGGAGGTTCGTGTCGGCAAGGACGCTGTAGCTCAGGAAGGAGCCCATGACGACGAGGTTGTTGAAGATGGGCGCCAAGAACGTCCAAAGATAGTCGCGCTCGGCGTTGACGACGCCTTGGAATATGGTCGAAAGCGCGTAGAGCACGATCTCGATCGCAAAGAACCTGAAGAACCACACGGCGCGGGGAGCGTCAAATCCTTCCGCCGCGCTAAACGACTGCGTCCAGATGATCTGGGCGGCAAAGATGATGGAGACAAGCGTCACAGCGCCGGTCAGGAGCACAACGATGCTCGTGAGGTTCGAAACGTAGTCGTTGGCGCCCTTCTGTCCCAGACGCTTCTTGACCGAAAGATACACAGGAAGAAACGCCGTGACCAACATGCCGGCCGTGACGAGCTCGTAGATCTGGGTCGGCAGGTTGTTGGCGACCTCGTAGCAACTCGCAAGCACCGTCGCGCCCATCGCGTAGGCCTGGGCCCACGTGCGCGCAAACCCCGTGAGGCGGCTGATAACCACCAGCACGCTCATGAGGGCGGCCGAGCTCTCGGCACGCGTCGTGCGTTCCCCGCTATCTTGTTCCTGAGTCTCTTCCAAAGTCTCCGTCATGTTCTCATGCCTCCCGACAGATATCAGCAAGCGTGGCGCCCGTAAACGACACAAGGTCGTCTGGCGCTAGCTTGATAGAGAGTCCCCGACGTCCGCCCGAAATGCTCATCTCGTCAAAGAGCTGCGCAGTCTCGTCAATGAGCGTGGGAAACGCCTTCTTCATACCAACAGGCGAGCATCCGCCGCGAACATATCCCGTCGTGGGCTCAAGGTCGCGTACGTGCATCATCGAGAGGGACTTCTCGCCTGCCGCAGCGGCCGCCTTCTTGAGGTCAAGCTCCTCCGCAGCAGGTATGCAGCAGACCACATGCCCTCCCGAGGGCGTCACCGTGACGAGGGTCTTGAACGAAGAGGCCGGGTCTTCGCCCAACAGCTCCGCCACGTGGACCCCGTAGCCGCTCGAGGGGCTCTCGTCGTCGGTGGCGTACTCCATCGCAACGAAGGGAACGCCCGCGCGCTCGAGCTCGCGCATGGCATTGGTCTTTTGCGTACGTTCACGACGAGCCATGCGCAGCTATGCCTCCATTGCGGCGCGGGCATAGAGCGCAATGCCGTCGGTCGCGTTGGGCTGGAAGGCGTCAATGAGGTAGTCGGACTGAACGTAGCGGTTGACGACGTCGTTGATGCCCTGGTTGGCATTGACGAACGCATGGCCGTCCGCCTTGGCAAACTCCTCGAGCGCCGTGGCGTACTCGTTGATGAGGGTCGTCTTCTCGTCGATATAGAGGGGCGTGCCCAGGTCTCCCGAGGTGGAGGTCCAGGGCGCGACAAAGCAGAAGCGCGCGTTGGGGACCACGGCGCGAATGGCGTTCACCAGCTCGCGCTGGCGTGCCACATACTCGTCGGCGTTCATGGCGCAGACACTGGAGTCCCTCAGGCGCACGTCATTTGCTCCAAGGGCAACGACATAGAGGTCGGACGGCGTGGCCGTCATCTCGTCCACCTTGCCCAGCATCGTGCGTACCGTCGCGCCGCCCTCGGCGACGCGCGTGACGTTGCCCCTGACCTGGCTCTCGATGGGCTCATACCAGCCGTAGCCACCGTTGAGCGTGCCTGCGGTCACGTCATCGCCCACAAAGCAGACGTCCTGGGCGTTGCGCAGGGCCTCGGCCAAGGCCCCCGAGCCCATCTCTTCGGTCACGTCAATCTGGTCAACGCTCGCGCGACGGAAGCCGTCAGGCGTCATCGTCAGGCGCGGGTGAGCCATCTCGAGGCCCATCTCCTCCCCCATCATCACCGACGTCACTATGCGATGGACCTCGTCAAGATGGTCAAGGTCGTGGGTGGCCATCTCACGGCCCAGCTCATCGTTGTGAAGGATGTCGTAGACAGGCAGCGCGCGGAAGTTGCCGCTCATGGACGACTCGCACCACATGGGCACCACCGAGGCGCCAATGACCTGCTTGCTCTGGCGGTCGACATGCACCTCGACAAGCGCTGCCGCATCGGCATCACGTCCGGTGTACACGTCGGTGTAGTGGCCAGGGCAGTAGCAGGTGAAGGTCATCTTGCCGTTGACCTCTTCGAACACGTTGGGCTGCACCACATGGCTGTGGTCACCCAAGATGATGTCCGCCCCACCCTCAAGGAAGATGTCACGCCAGGTCTTCTGCAGGTCGTCTGCCGAGTGCGAAAGCATCATGCCCCAGTGCGGCAGCACGACGATGAGGTCGCACCCCAGGACCTTCGCGCGGGCAAGGTCGGCCTGCACGGCATTCTTTGCCTCCGCAAACTGCGGGGAGTCAGGCGAGACGATCGTTGAGGTGAGGTAGGCATACTCGCCACCAACGAAGGTGGCGTCGGGGTAGTCGGTCGAGTCGGTCTGGTTCACGCCGTAGGTGTAGGCAAGGACCGCGATCTTCAGGCCATCTTGCTCTATGACCTGCACGCGCTCCGACTTGTTCTCTTCCTCGGACCGGTAGGAGCCGATGTGGGCAAGCCCGGCGGCGTCGAGCACGTCGAGCGTGCGCAGGGCACCCTGCTCGCCACGATCAAGCAGGTGGTTATTGGCCGTGGTCACCAAGTCAAAGCCAGCGTCACGCACGGCGGTCGCAAACTCGTCGGGCATGTTCACGTACATGGGCTTGTAGTCGTCAAAGTTGCCCGAGGAGTAGCCTGCCTCCTCGCCTGCAGAGGGCCCCTCATAGACACCGATGGCAAGGTCAGCCGCCTCGATGTAGGGCTTGGTGTAGGTGAAGAGCTCCGTGAAGTCATAGCCCTCGCCGTTGTAAGCACGACGAACCTGGTCTTCCAGCAGGATGAGGTCACCCGAGAACAGGATCGTATAGGAGTCAGAGACCGCGTCTTCAGTCTGGGCGTCCATACGCTCATATATACCTGTGCCCGACCCGGTCGTGGTCGTGTCCGCAGAACGCATGGCATAGATGGGGGCAACTGACACGGCAACCACCATGAGCGCGCAGAGCGCCTTGGAGAGCACCCCAACGATCCCCTTCTGGGGCGTGCGCGTAAGCGTCGTCGCGGCGGCGTCAAGGAAGCCGTTGACCACCTTTGCCACAGGCTCGTTACCCAGAAGGACGAGCAACACGACCGAACCAACAAGCGATCCCGCAATGAGTGCCAGGTCGGTCGCGCTTGGAGCAAAGATGCGCTCGTACACGAGCACGAAGTAGCGATGCAGCAAATAGACGATGAGGGAGTTGCGCCCGATGGTGGTCACGAGCGGAATCCGCGCATTGGGTGTCGCCACGCAGATGGCGACGGTCGCAAGGCACGCCACCAAAAGAATCGCCGCACGGGAAACCACATCAAAGCGACGGGCGTACGGATCCATGAGGACATGGCCGTAGTCGTAGTGCAGAAGCATGTACGACCCGGCGATGGCGGCAATCGTCGCCACACAGAGCAACCCTCCCGCGATGGCCTTCGTCTTGGGCTTCAGCTCGGCAAGGCGGGTTCCCCACGCACGGGGCATGAGATAGCCAGCCAGGAAGAAGGGGTAGAACGCGATGGTGCGACCAAAGGCAAAGGCGTTGCCCGCATCGCTCCAAAAGCCCACAAGAAGGGCTGCCAGCACCGACAGCGGAAGCCCCAGGGTGAAGGATCCCACGTACCCCACGGTCAGACGCCAGACGCACAGCGCCATGATGTACCAGTACGAGTAGTACGGATGGATGAGAAAGACGTCCGAGCCGCTCTTTGCCGCCCACAGCACGAAGACGCCGTTGAACACCACGTAGGCCACGACAAGCTTGGCAAGCTGCGGGAGCTTCTGACCCAGCTTCTCCTTGGTCCAAGACTTGCTCAGATACCCGGACACAAAGGCGAAGGCAGGCATGTGGAAGGTGTAGATGCCGACGGTAAGCATCTGGGCAAGACGCAGGTCCTCCCTGCAGCCAAGGAAGTGGCCCAGGGCCACCAGGAAGATGAGGACGAACTTGACGTTGTCCCAGTACGGGACACGGCGTCGGGCAGCCCTGGCGGCTGGCGAAGCTGCCGGTCTTTCCCTTTCCATATGCTCCATGAGGCTCTCCCTCCGGCGCGAACGCGAACATGATCAGGCACGTGACAGCAATGGCGAAGCCAACCGTCCCAAGCCGTTAACACCAACTCTTTAGGCTAGCGCAACAAATGCAGGCAGGGACGGCCGACGGACAAAAGGGACACGTTCCCCATGCTCAGCACCGCCACACTAGCCGCGGGCCGCCATGCGCGCACGATCGCGCTCAAGTATGCGGCCCAGATAGGCTCCCGTATAGCTTCCCTCGACCTCCGCCACCTTCTCTGGCGTGCCGTAGGCCACGATGGAGCCGCCGCCCTCTCCGCCTTCGGGGCCGAGGTCGATGACGCGGTCGGCCATCTTGATGACATCGAGGTTGTGCTCGATGACAAGCACCGTGTTGCCGGCATCCACCAACTTGTCAAGCACCTCCACCAGCTGGCGCACGTCCTCGAAGTGCAGGCCCGTGGTGGGCTCGTCCAGGATGTAGAAGGTCTTGCCCGTCTGCTGGCGATGCAGCTCCTTGGCAAGCTTCACACGCTGGGCCTCGCCGCCCGAGAGGGTGGTCGCGGGCTGCCCCAGGTGGATGTAGCCCAGTCCCACGTCATAGAGGGTCTGCAGCTTGTTCTTGATGCGCGGCACGTTGGCAAAGAAGGCAAGGGCCTCGGTCACCGTCATGTCAAGCACGTCGGCGATGGTCTTGTCGTGATAGGTGACCTCGAGCGTCTCGCGGTTGTAACGGCGTCCGTGGCACACCTCGCAGGGCACGTAGATGTCAGGCAGGAAGTTCATCTCGATCTTGATCTGACCGTCGCCCTTGCAGGCCTCGCAGCGGCCTCCGCTCACGTTGAACGAGAAGCGCCCGGGGCTGTAGCCACGCGCACGGCTCTCGGGCGTGGAGGCGAAGAGTGCCCTCAGGTCGTCCCAAAGCCCGATGTAGGTGGCAGGGTTGGAGCGCGGAGTGCGGCCGATGGGAGACTGGTCGATGTCGATGACCTTGTCGATCTGGTCCACGCCCTCGAGCTTCTTGTACGGGCCGACCATGCGCTTGGAGCGATGGACCGCATTGGTGAGCGCAGGCGCGAGCGTGTCCGTCACAAGAGACGACTTGCCCGAGCCCGAGACGCCCGTCACCACCGTGAAGGTACCAAACTCGACCTTGGCGGACACGTTCTTGAGATTGTTTGCCGAGGCGCCCGTGATCTTGAGCGCGCCGCGGCGGGGATTGCGTCGCTTTGCGGGCAGGTCGATCATGCGCCTTCCCGTGAGATAGGCGCCCGTCAGGGAGTCCGGATTGCCCTTGATCTGCGCGGGAGTGCCTGCCGCCACGACACCACCGCCACGCTCGCCCGCACCGGGACCCATGTCGATGACGTGGTCGGCGGCCAAGATGGTGTCTTCGTCATGCTCGACCACAATGACAGTGTTGCCTTGGTCGCGCAGGCGCTTGAGGGTGTCGATCAGGCGGTCGTTGTCGCGCTGGTGCAATCCGATGGACGGCTCGTCAAGGATGTAGAGCACCCCCATGAGGCCCGCGCCGATCTGCGTTGCCAAGCGGATGCGCTGCGCCTCGCCGCCCGACAGCGTTGCCGCGGCACGCGACAGCGTGAGGTAGTCCAGGCCCACGTTGACCATGAAGCGCAGGCGCGCCACGATCTCCTTCACGATGGCGGCGCCAATGAGGTGCTGTCGCTCGGTCAACTTCAGGTGCTCGAAGAAGTCAAGGCAGGAGCGACAGGAGAGGTCGCAGACCTCCTGGATGTTCTTGTCCCCCACCGTGACGGCAAGGTATTCGGGCTTGAGGCGCGCGCCGTGACATGTGGGGCATGGCACCTCGCGGATGTACTTCTCGAGGTGGACGCGCATCGTATCGGACGTGGTCTCTTGGTACTTCTCGAAAAGGACCGACCTGACGCCTGAGAACTTGGTGAACCAGTGCGTGTCGCGGCCGTCGCGGGTGTGGTAGTCAACGCGAATCTTGGTGTTGCCCAGGCCGTCCAGCAGCGCCGACTGCGTCTTCTTCGAGAGGTTCTCCCAGGGGGTCTCGGGGTCCTCCCCCATGTGGCGGCAGACTGCGGCAAGCACCTGCGGATAATAGTTGGAATGGCCAAAGATGGAGCCGAAGACCCCATCCGCGACCGAAAGGGACGGGTCCTCTATCAGGGCCTGCGCGTCCACGATGCGGCGCGTTCCGATGCCGTCGCAGTCAGGGCAGGCGCCATAGGGGGCGTTGAACGAGAAGTCGCGCGGCTGGAGGTCGTCGATGGAGTGACCATGCTCGGGACACGCCAGCGCGAGCGAATACTGCAGCAGCTCCTCGGGGTGGCCCTCGGGATCGTCACGATCAGGCAGGAGGTAGAAGCCCACGCGACCCGATGCGAGCTTGGTGGCTTGCTCGACCGCCTCGGCAATGCGGCCCAGGCTGTTCTTGCGGACCACGATACGGTCGACCACCACCTCGACGGTGTGCTTGAAGTTCTTGGGAAGGCGGATCTCCTCCTCCCCCAGCTCGCGGACCTCGCCGTCGATGCGCACGCGGCTGAAGCCCTCCTTGCGCAGGTCCTCAAAGAGCTTGGTGTACTCCCCCTTGCGGCCCAGGACCACCGGGGCAAGCACGAGGGCGCGGCGCCCCTCGGCGTGAGCGAGGACCTTGTCAGCCACCTGGTCGGTTGTCTGGCGCTCGATGGGGCGACCGCACTCGGGGCAGTGCGGAATGCCGATGCGCGCATAGAGCAGGCGCAGGTAGTCGTATATCTCGGTGACTGTGCCGACCGTCGACCGGGGGTTTCGGCTCGTGGTCTTTTGGTCGATGGAGACTGCCGGGGAAAGGCCGTTAATAGAGTCAAGGTCGGGCTTGTCCATCTGGCCCAGGAACATGCGCGCGTAGCTCGAAAGGCTCTCGACGTAGCGACGCTGGCCCTCGGCATAGATGGTGTCAAAGGCCAGGCTCGACTTGCCGGAGCCCGAGAGGCCGGTGATGACGACAAGCTTGTCGCGTGGGATGCGCACATCGATGTCGCGCAGGTTGTGCTCGCGTGCCCCGCGGATGTCTATGCAGTCAGACGCCATGTGGGACCGTCCTTTCGTCATGCAAAAGTTCGTGACTATCTAGTATAAGGCTGGAATTAGCAAACACATGTTCCGAGACGGCGCATCACACCCTTACCAAAACATGTTCGATTGGCGGCGCGGGCACAGGGACACGACAGGCCATGGACAAAATCCTCCATCCCGGTTGTACGCCAGACATACCCGCCGACAAGCTAGAATAGAGAGGTTGTGCAAACAGGAAACCAAGGGGAGGAGAGGCATGACCCCAGAGGAAGAAGAGGCAATTCGCCGCGAATTCGAGGCTTCGCGCAAAGAGGCCCACAAGGAGCAGCCCCACCAGGCGCAGGCACCGGACGGATTTGAGCTCAACCAGTTCTCCAGCATCAAGCATGTCATCGGCATCGTGTCCGGCAAGGGCGGTGTAGGCAAGTCGTTCGTCACCGGCATCCTGGCAACCGAGCTCATGCGCGCCGGACATTCCGTCGGCATCCTTGACGCCGACATCACCGGCCCGTCCATCCCCAAGATGTTTGGCATCTCAGACCAGCGCATCGCCGCCATGGACGAGCGCATGCTGATTCCCGCCACCACCAGCACGGGCATCAGGGTCGTCTCCACCAACCTCGTCCTCGAACACGAGACCGACCCAGTGCTGTGGCGCGGACCCTTGCTCATGGGCGTCCTCAAGCAGTTCTACGAGGATGTCTTGTGGGGCAACATTGACTACCTGCTCGTCGACATGCCCCCGGGAACGGGCGATGTCGCGCTGACCGTCTTCCAGTCGCTGCCCATCGAGGGCGTGGTCATCGTGTCCAGCCCGCAGGATCTTGTCCAGATGATCGTGGGCAAGGCCGTCAACATGGCAGCCATGATGGAGGTTCCCGTCATTGGCCTGGTCGAGAACATGAGCTACTTTGTCTGCCCGTCCTGCGGCGAGAAGCACGAGCTCTTTGGCCCGAGCTATGCGCAGGAGACCGCAGACCACTTTGGCATCGACCTGCTTGGCAGGCTTCCCATTGACCCAGCCATCGCCAAGATCTGCGACGCCGGCACCATCGAGCGTGACCTGCCCGAGCACCTGCTTGATGCGGCGCTCGAGATCATCGCTGAGCACGACGCATAAAAAGAGCACCTCACCAGCAAGAAGAGAGACGTCATGGCCCGAAAGGAATCACGCGCTCAGGAGAAGCGGCGACTTCTAGCCGCCGCCGCGTCGGTGCGCCCACCTTCGGACTGTGACGTCATCGTTGTGGGCGGGGGTGCGGCAGGGCTCGTCGCCGCCATCACGGCGGCAGAGGCCGGGGCCTTGACGGTCGTGCTCGAGCGCGACCTGGAGTGCGGCCGCCGCATCCTCGCCACCGGAAATGGCCGGTGCAACTTTGCCAACGTGAGCCTCGACGCCCAGCGCTACAACGACCCGGCCTTCGTGGGATCGGTTTGCGGGCAGACATGGCTGGGCGACGTGCTCTCCTTCTTCCGCACCTCTGGCCTGCGCTGGCGCGCCGAG
>JAFUBJ010000579.1 GCA_017460265.1 Atopobiaceae bacterium
GCCGATGAACTCCATGCCGTCGGGCATGGTGCCGTCCCAGGCAGCCTCCACATAGCGTGCGTAGGACGCAAAGCCCAGCCACGCGAGGCTTGCTACAAAGAGCGCTATGACGATGGGGAGGTAACGCCTCACGTGGACCCCCCCCTCACGTGTTGTGTGCGCACGACAGAAACCACAGGATACTTTGCCCTCATGGGCGGGGTGGCCGCTTGCACCATAAAAACAGGAACGCACGGCAAGCCGTGCGAAGGGGGAGGAGGCGTTGTTTCTCGGTCTATCTGACAAAGACGAGATGGTCATTGCGCGATTCGCTCTGGTCAAGGGAGTAGCCCCGCTCACCAAAGAGGGCTACGTCCTCGACATGGGTAATGCCCGTTTCGGCGCACCAACGGACAAACGTGCCTCGTGTTGCCTTTGCCTCGGTGGACCTTTGGACGAGCCGTCCTTTGTCCCTTTGGCAGAAGAGGCAGGTGACAACCCTCATACCGAGGTCTGGGGCATAGGGGGTTATTGCCTTGGCATATTCGACCGAGGCAACGTTTATGACCGTGTCCGTCTCGGCGCGAAGCGCCTCGGCAATCGTTGCGCCCCAATAGCCGTAGAGGTCACGCGCGCCGTCAACGTCAAGGCGCGCCTGCATCTCGAGGCGATAGGGAACTACGCCGTCACTTGGGCGAAGGATGCCATAGAAGCCCGAAAGAATGCGCAAATGGCCTTCGAGGTAGGCAAGCGACTGCTCGTCCATGACCTGTGGTGCCATGTGCTGGTATTGAATGCCCTCGTATGCCAGGGAGGCGGCTGTGAGGTCGCGCGTGAGGTCCATGGAGCGAAAACGCTCATAGTTGAGCGTCGCGAGCTTGTCGCTGCATTTCCACAGCGCCTTTGCCTGGTCGTACGAGAGACGCTGCACCGCCTGCATGAGCACCCTTGTGCGCTCAATGAGGATCGGCTCTGACGAGGGGAAGGGCGGGCCCTCCACCACGTTCATCTTCTTTGCGGGTGAGACGATGATCCTGAAGCCCATGGGAAGCCGCTTCCTACAGGCCAAAGAGCTCTTCGAGGGTGCTCAGCACGCCTTGCTCCTCGTTGCTGGGGCAGATGGTATTCGCAACGTCTTTGACCTCTTCGGCAGCGTTGGCCATGGCAAAGGAGCGCCCTGCCCAGCGCAGCATCTCGATGTCGTTTCCACCGTCACCAAAGGCCGCGCACTCGCTCTGGTCAAATCCCCAGCGCTCGGCAAGGCGCTTCAGGCCGCTTGCCTTGTGGGCTCCGGGGATGATGAGGTCAATGGCACCATGCCCGCTTGTGGTGGGTACGAGCTCGGCAGTCAGGGTGGAGCGGATCTCGTCGTAATAGGCCATGGTGAGGTCAAGGGGGACGGCAAGGGCAAACTTGAGCACGGGATCACTCACGTCACGCAGGGAATCCACCCATTCCATGCGATGGTAGTAGGTGCGCATGAACTCGAAGAAGTCCTCGCGCATGCGTCCGCGCTCGACATAGGCGCAGTTCAGGCAGCTCATGACGTTCTCTATGTCGGGATGGCCCTCTATCCATTCGAGCGTCTTCAGCACGACGTCGCGCTCCATCGCCCCGGCATAGACGACCTCGGCATGGTCCTTGACGTAGGCGCCATTCTCGGCAACAAACGAGATCTGCTCGTCATAGCCCGGGAAGTAGTCCCTCAGCTGCCAATACTGATTGCCGCTCGCAATCACAAACTGAGCTCCGCGCTCTTGCATGCACGCCAAGATTGTCCTGAATCGTCCCTCGTCAAAGGTATGGTCGTGCCTGACAAAGGTGCCGTCAACGTCAACTGCCACCATGCGGATGTCGGTCATGCAAGCTCCTTGAATAGTTTTGCAAGGTCGTGGAATGTAGGCTCCGGTCCACATACTCCCACAAGAAAGTTGCTAAACTGCCTAAAGCACCCTCAATTCAAAGGAGAACCATGGCTAACACAGTCAAAATCGCCCTCATCACGGGCTACCTCGGAGCTGGCAAGACCACGCTGCTCAACCACATCCTGTCTAACGAGCAAGGCATCCGTGCCGCTGTCATCGTCAATGACATTGGCGAGGTTAACGTCGACGCACGTCTGATCGAGAAGACGGGCGTCGTGACCCAGGTTGACGACACGCTCGTGCCCCTGACCAACGGATGCATCTGCTGCACCCTTGCCGACGACCTTGCCCGTCAGCTTCGCGAGCTGGCAGGGTCGGGCAAGTTCGACCACATCATCATCGAGGCGAGCGGCATCTGCGAACCCGTGCCCATCGCGTTCACCATCGACAACTTCTGCAAGCAGATGAAGGCCGACGGCATTGACGTCACGCTCGACAACATCATCGCGGTCGTTGACTGCGCCCGTATGTTTGACGAGTTCAACGGTGGCGAGGACCTGCTGAAGGACGACATCGACGAAGAGGACATCGAGGCCCTGCTGATCCAGCAGCTCGAGTTCTGCACGACGCTGGTTCTCAACAAGGTCGACACCGTCACTCCCGAGCAGGTGGCGGAGCTGCGCGCGCTCGTTCGCGGGCTTCAGAAGGATGCCAAGATCGTCGAGGCCACGCAGGGCAACGTCGACCTTTCCGAGCTGCTCAACACGGGCCGCTTCAACTTTAACGATGCCTATAGCTCGGCCGCCTGGATCGAGGCCATGGAGCATCCTGAGGAGCATGAGGACCCCGAGGTTCTTGAGTACGACATCTCGACCTTTGTCTATCTACGCCGTAAGCCGTTCAGCCTGAGCTCGCTTGAGAGCTTCGTGCGCACCTGGCCCGAGACCGTCATTCGCGCACAGGGCCTTGCCTGGGTTAGCGACGATCCCAACATGGCCGACATCTTCGAGCAGGCAGGCCATCAGGTGCACCTGCAGGAGAACGGCCTCTTTGTGGCGTCGGCGCCCGAGGAGGAGTTCAAGCGCATCGTTGCCGATAACCCCGAGATCATGGACGACTGGGACGAGGTGTATGGCGACAGGATGACCAAGATCGTGTTCATTGGCCGTCACATGGACCGCGAGGCCATCGAGGCCGGGCTTGACGGCTGCCTCGTCAACTGGACGCCTGGTAGCGACGAGGACGAGGCTTAACGTCCGATCCTATATGATTTGACAAGAGGAGGGGAGGCTCGCATGTGCGCGAGCCTCCCCTTTGTTGTGCGCCTTATGCTACGCAGTGCCTTGCATGCGAGCTAAAGAGCTAGAGCTGGAAGTCGACGGTCTCCAGGAGCTCGGTGGCGGATCCGTCGGCGATGGCGATGGTGCCGGCAACTCCGGTGATCGCGTCCATGTCGGTCCCGACGTCATCGGCGTCAAACCATGCAATCGTGCCAAGCGTCTCGCCGGCCTTCACCAGCTCGTAAATGACAGCCTCATGGTTGGTGCCGCCAATGCTCCAGTCGTCGCCACCTGCAATGAGGATGTCCTTGTCCGTCTTGTTGGTGACTTCAAAGAAGATGCCGGGGTCACCCGCATACATCCCCTTGGCCGTGATCTTGATGGTGCAGATGCTGTCGTCCGCAACAAGAACATCGAGCGTGGTGGGATTGTCCAGGTCATCGATGGTGTCGCCGCCAAAGTACTGGGGCGTCATCAGCTGCTCGCCGTCGTTGTGGGTTGCAGCTGAGGAGGCATCGGCTGGGACGGAGACCTTCTCTGACGGATCGATCTTCTTGAAGGTCATGGAGTTGCTGTCCTGCTCGAGTTTGAGCAGGCCGTCGTCTATGGTAAGAGGCGCCGTGGCACCCGACAAGGTGATGGTGCCCGTGCTCTCATCGGTTGCCTCCCACGTTCCGGACATGGGAGAGCCAAGGACGTCGAGGGCAAAGGTTCCATCTTCGTTCAGGTCAAGGTAGACAAACATTCCAACGTCCTTGAGGTCCTCAAGATCCTCGAGGCTGGACTCTTCTCCGTTGTTGACCATCTTGACGATTTCCCACGAGCCTACGAAGGCATCCTTGGGATCGGCCTTAGACTTAGAGCCCCTTGCGCATCCGACAAGCGCAAGGCACAGCGTGCATGCCAAGGCGAGCGTGGTCCAAATGCGTTTCTTCATGGGTTGCTTCCTTTCCAGGTGGTGGACAGACCCCAGGACAACAATCGTATTACGCGTCTGAGTGGGGGACCATGGGGTGAGTGGCTCTTTTTCGGTAACTGGGGCGTTGGCTCGAGGAGCCGACAAGGTGCCTAAAGGGCAAACTCGTATTGGCCAAGGATGTTGTTGGCGTTGGCGTCACAGATGACGATGGTTCCTGTGACGTTGGTCAGGGAGTCGACGTCGTCGTCAAAGCCCGTCTGGACAAACCATGCCACAGAGCCAAGGGTCTCTTGGGGCTTGAGCGTCTTGTAGAGGGTGGCGGATCGCTTGGAGCCATTGACTGCCCAGTCGTCGGTCGAGTTGACCACAAGGAAGTCGGCGTCGGTCTTGTTGGTGATCTCGAAGAGGAACGCGGGGCTTCCCACGTAGGTGCCCTTGGCCTTGACCTTGATGGTGCAGATGTCGTCGTTGGCCACAAGGAC
Source organism: Atopobiaceae bacterium (assembly GCA_017460265.1). Classification (GTDB taxonomy): domain Bacteria; phylum Actinomycetota; class Coriobacteriia; order Coriobacteriales; family Atopobiaceae; genus UBA1367. The sequence continues at coordinate 4,526 of JAFUBJ010000579.1, forward strand.
ATCCATCTCGGTGGGGTTGTCGAGGTCGTTGATGGTGTCGCCGCCAAAGTAGGTTGCCGCGTGGCTGGCATCGCTGGTGGTGGCGTCTTCCTGCTCCTCGAGCTTCTTGAACGTCATGGAGGAGCGGTCCTGCTCAAGGGTGAGCTTGCCGCCCTTGATGATCATGGGCACTTCCTGCCCATCCAGAAGGATTGAGCCCACGCCCTTTTCCGACGCGCTCCAGGTGCCGTCCATGCCGTCGCCAAAGACGTCGAGCGTGGCCA
>JAFUBJ010000580.1 GCA_017460265.1 Atopobiaceae bacterium
GCCTTCCAGTCCGCCTCCTGTTGACTCGTCTATAGGAGAATCTAGTTCATACCGTCCATGAAGGACTCGAACCAGTTCTTCCCGCCCGAAACCTTCTCCAGATCCGCATCGGAAAGCTCAATGCCCTCCTCCTTTGCGAGCTCAAGGAGCTCCTCGGCGGTGGTGCACGCCTTTGCCTTCTCGATCTGCTCTTGCGTGAGGTTACCGAAGTCCATGATTAGTTCCTTTCTGTTGCCAATCACAATTGTTGCCAGCCCAATTGATAAACAAGGGATGCATGAGGCTCGCTGGCGCCAGTCATATTATCAGTCAAAACGGCGCTGCGCACAAAACTATACCCGCCTATGGCGCATACACCTTATTGGAACAGCATTTGCTGTATAATTCTTCTCAATATTTTGCAGCAACTGATCGAAGGTGCGCCATGCCCGCCATCATGCCCGTCTCGACCTTACGTAGCTACACCGAAGTCCTCGAGGGCGTACGCCCAGGGTCTCCCGTCTTCCTCACCAAGAACGGCCACGGGCGCTACGCGATACTCGACATGGACGACTACGACCGCCTGGTCGCGGAGCAGACATTGTTCACAGAGCTCCAGCGCGGGCGCACGTCCGGGGAGAGCGAGGGGTGGGTCCCCTCATCCGACGTACGGGCCCGCTTCGCGGAAAGGGCCACCGATGGGACGGACTACTACGCCTAAGAATCCGAGTGGGTTTTCCTTTGCAACCTTGTGTGCGTCAAGCGGTTCTACCTAAGAGGAGCGCCCCCTGACACGGTTCAAAACGTGCCAGGGGGCGCTCACGCGTGTCGGATCGTCCTTAGTTGATGAACTCGTAGAAGGGCCCGTAGCGATAAAAGCGGCAACCGCATTCATTGCACTCGTACACCACGAAGGACTTGTTGGTCACAACAGAATCGACGACCGGAGAACCGAAGGAATCGACGGTTCCCTCGCCCTTCACAGTGAGGTCACTCCCTCCACAGCGCGGGCAGATGTTGACGCCCTCGGGAAAGTCTCCGTCCGGGAACCCGCCAGCAACCTTCTCAAGCTCCTCGGTTGACAGTTCGCGCTCGATCTCAGCCATGGGCTGCTCCTTTCGCTTGTGCACCTCTTTTCACCCAATGATACGACGCAGCACGGCAAATCGTCCCACGTTTATTGTGCTTCTATGACGTCGCCCTCTGCGTCCTGTGCATCTGCTTCTCTTGCTGGCAAAGGACGCCAGGATGTCACTACCGATGGTAACTAGCGGCACAGGAGCTTGCCGAGCACAGCCCTTGGGCATCGTGGAGGAATAACATACACTCAATCTTATGTGCTGTTTTCTTCAGGCAATGTACCTGCAGAAATGCAACCGCTAAAAGTTGGAGACTCATTTGAGTGTATGTTATTTGGCCAAGACGGCAGAGGCATGGGGAAAGCCTCCTGCCCGGGACCCCACAAGAGCTCTTCTCCTTGGCCAAGGAGGACGGCATCGAACTCACCGACAAGCAGATCGAGATGATTTCCGGCGGCGAAGAATGGGTCAAAGAGGACCTTGAGATGCTGGTCACCAAAAAATGCAATGTATGCGGAACCGATGTCACGGTTAGCACGAAAACCGGAAACGTGCAGTGTCCTTCGTGCGGCACTTGGGTATACGTGCATCTCCCGTTCTAAACGTTGCCGGACGCTTTTGCCCAAAGCACAACGAAGGGGAGGCCCCGTGCAGGCCCTCCCCTTTCTTTGTCGAGCGACTCGGCTCGTTACTCCGAGACAACAGCTGCGGTGCCGGTGTGCGGCGTGTTGATGGGCAGGCGGACGTCGGAGGGCCACATGGTCTGCATCGGGTCGATGGTGACCGTCACCTTCTGGCCGTCATACTGCTCCCACGCAGAGACGGACCCCTCGGCCACGTCGCCGTCAATGGCAAGGCAGATCATGTCCGTCTCCTCGTCCTTCATGGCCTCGGGATCACCCGCAAAGCGGGCGTAGACCTTCTGGGCGGGGTCAAGCATCAGGACGGCATAGCGGGTAGGGCTGTCGACACCAAAGATGGCAGGATCATCGAAGTCGTCCTGCATGTCAAAGAGGTCCTGGCCCGTCAGGATCCTGATGGTTCCGGTGTAGGTGTTCTCCGCCTCGGCGGCCTCGGTTGTGGCCTCAGGCGTTGCTGCCGCCTCTTGGGTTGCAGTATCGTCCGCAGTTGCTGAAGCGTCCGTTCCCTTACCCGAGCATCCAGCGGTAAAGGCAAGCATCGGTGCCCCAAGAAAGACCGCCACGGCGCCCTTAATAAAGGTCGACCTTGTCATGACGTGCTGACGCATGCTGACCACCTCGCATCTGTTGTTGGGTTGCGTCACTGCCTTATATACCCGCGAAAGCCTGAAAGCGTCTCATGCACACGACGCTCACGAGGCTATACGTTCCCTGAATAACATCTGCGAAATTGAGCGCTACTTTGCAATGCGCTCGCAGTAATCTAATGGAGAATTCAGCGTATCCGCTGACCGTGATCGTTTTTCATGAACAAGGAGGCAGACATGAACTTTGAGGATCTTACCCCCGAGCAGATGCAGAGGGCCAAAGAGCTGAAGACCCGCGAAGAGCTGCTGGACTTCGTCAAAGAGGAAGGCCTTGAACTAGACGACAAAGAGCTCGATGCCATCGCGGGAGGCGATTGGAGCTACGATTGTCACAGCCTCCATTGCGGAGACGATACCTGCATCAAGCTCAACTGCGGCAAGCACACTTGCACCAGTCAGTTCTGCCCGCTGAACTGGTAAGAGGTGCGTTTGTAGTCTCGTTAAGTCCAAGAATTACTTACTGCAACAATCGCCTTGCTGGCCGAGCAGGGAAAGCACGTAGGTGTCGGGGTCTGCCAGAATCTCTGGGCATCGTGCATCTCCCATGGAGCGGCGCGTCCAGGGGCAGCCGCCATAGCAGCACGGAAGCAGTTTGCAGGTGAGGCACTCAGGCTGGTCGTCGGGAAAGGCAAACTCGTCGGCCAGCTTTTGTGCTGCCGCGTCCCAATCTATGGGATTCTCACTCAAAACACTTCCCAAGACATATGCGTCATTGCCCGCAATCGTGTGGCAGCTGGGGTAGATTTCGCCACGCGCATCAACGTATAGCTCGTTGAGCCGCACGATGGGGCATACCCCATCCGCCGCCGTGAACGCCTGCCTGCGTTCGACCTCTCCGAAATCCCGAAGCACCCGTGCAAAGCTTTCCGCATCGATCAGGGACGTCGTATCGCCTCGCTCCGCAGCGACAAGATTCGCGCGCACGGCAGCTGGAACCACGCGCATGGCCGTGCCGTTGCGAGCCGCCATTGCCTCAACGCGGTCTCGCAGAGCATCAAGGCATCCGATGTTGCCGGCATGCACGTTGCAGCGCACATGGACGGTCATGCCCGTGTGCAGGGCCTCGAGATTGCCCATGATGCGGTCATACGTTGGGCCGCCGTTCTTCAGATGACGCGTGGCGTCATGTGCCGCTCGGTCACCGTCGACGGTCACGATGACCTTCGTCACACGGCAACGTTCGAGCATGTCAGCGCTTTCCTGCGTGAACAGGTAGCCGTTCGTGTGGACGAGCGCTTTGTACGAAATGCCAAAACGGTCGGCCAGGGCGAGAAGCTCGCCACTCAGGCGTTCTACGATATCTGGCACGAGCAGCGGCTCGCCGCCGAACCAGTCCACCCTTATCTCGTTGAAGGACCCTGCGGCCAAGCGTTTCTCTACGAAACGCTTGAGGGCGTCTTGGGTCTCGATCGCCATGTCCGCACTATCGGGTTCCTGAAAGCAGTAGGGACAGGCGAAATTGCACCGTGCCGTCGGGCACACGGTGAGCATGAGCGGAAGGGGATCTCGCGCGCGAGCTAAGTCGAAGACCCGCTCGCGGATGCGCTCGCGCACAAAGGACACTTCGTCCATGACGCACAAAAAACCAGCCGCCCGCCAACGGCGGACGACCGGCGAATGAACGGGCACTGAAAGCGCGGCGTCGAATAGGTTTCTCTGCACAACATCAAGCAGCTCAAGAGCGCCTGTAGCAAAGTTGTACAGCACCCACCCCCGCCCATCGGGCACCTTGACCATATGGTTGAACTGCGAGTAGTGCAAGCGGGACATTGTTTGATGGATCTATTGCCCGCACGTCCTACCGTCGCCGACCCATTCCAGACCGCCGCCAGCAACCTCGTCAAGCTCTGCATCGTTAAGCGGGCTGCTCGTATCGGGGTCATTGACAATTTTGGCGATGATGCCGCTTGACACCTTGGCTATGTCCTCCCCGTCAAGCTCAACTCCCTGTGCAGCGAAGAGCTCCTTGATCTGCTTTGCATCGGCACCGTCGAGCAGCGCCTTCTCGATCTTCTTGAGCTCCTCTTCCGGAAGAGCCTGAATCACTTGGCTGAAGTCAATCATTGTTACCCTCTCTTTTGTGTTGTAAAAGTGGTCTTTTGATTCTACTCCACGAGCTCGTCCTGCGTCCAGAAGCAGGAGTGGCCCTGAGAGCACCAGGTGGTGTTCTCCGTCGCCCAAGCCTTGCCCTGAGAGGGCAGGCTGCATCCCAGGTCCAGGCCGTCGGGAGCGCGCTCCGGTGCGGCA
>JAFUBJ010000581.1 GCA_017460265.1 Atopobiaceae bacterium
ATGCGGCAGGGCGGGTAGCCCAGGGGCATGCTTTTTGGTGAGGATAACGAGGTGCTGATTCGCGAGCGTAAGCCCCGTCCGCACGATCCCTGCAAAATTCTTCGTTCTTGTACCGTGCAGCGTGTTCTGCCGCACGGCACAAGAACGAAGAATTTTGCAGGGGAGGGTCAAGAAGATCGCCCGCCCCTCGCGGGACGGGCGTGCGCCGCCAAGGTCGGCCCTCGGCGGCGGTGCGCTCTCGGGTGAGAGTTACTTCTTGGCCTTGCCCTGGTTGGCGACGGCCTCGATCTTGGCGGCGATCATCTCGGGGTCGCCAATGTAGTGCTTGTCAACGACGTTCCAGTCCTGGTCGAAGGTGTAGGACAGAGGAATGGCGGTCGGGATGTTGACCTCGAGGATCTCCTCCGGGGTGAGGTGCTCGAACATCATGACGAGGGAGCGCAGGCTGTTGCCGTGAGCGGCGATGAGGACGCGCTTGCCAGCCTTGAGCTGCGGGGCGATCTCGTCCTGGAAGTACGGCCATGCGCGGGCGATGGAGTCCTTCAGGCACTCCGTGTAGGGAAGCTGGTCCTTCATCGCGACGTCGCGATACATCTCCTGGGTCTGGGCGCAGCGCTCGTCACCGGGCTCGAGGGCCTTGGCGGGGGTGTCGAAGGAACGACGCCAGATCTTGACCTGCTCGTCACCGTACTTGGCAGCGGTCTCGGCCTTGTTCATGCCCTGAAGAGCACCATAGTGACGCTCGTTGAGCTTCCAGCTCTTGTAGACGGGCAGCCACTCGCGATCCATCTCCTCGAGGATGTGGTTCAGCGTGTGGATGGCGCGCTTGAGGTAGCTGGTGTAGCAGACGTCAAAGTCGTAGCCAGCCTCCTTGAGGGCACGGCCGCCAGCCTTGGCCTCCTCAACGCCAGCCTCAGAGAGGTCAACGTCGGTCCAACCGGTGAACAGGTTCTCCTTGTTCCACACGGACTCGCCGTGACGGACGATAACGAGATGCATGAGGTTGTCTTCTGCCATGGGCTTTCCCTTCTCGTTGGGTTTAAGGCGTACCAGACCGTCCGGCACGCACACATTCCTATGGGCATGGTATATCAATTGGCTTCTACAAAACCATATTGTTCGGAATGCGGCAAAAGTGCTCGGCAGAGGGAGTTGCCGCAAAGATGGCGGGACAATGGGAGTCGCGCTAGGCTACGCTGGATACGCAGCATGGTATTCGTCTTCTTGCAACAAAGAGGCACTGTCGACAGCATTCCGGCATCGTATTCGTCTTTGTGCAACGCATTTAGCCGCGGAGTTGCCAACTGCCCACGTTTTTGTGTTGCACGAAGTCAAATACGATGCCGGAACGACCTGAAGCAAGTCCATTTGTTGCACGAAGACGAATACCATGCCGCTTTTCTCAACGTCACTACCTACGCCAATGAAGCATAGCCGTTCGTACCAGCGCCCCCTACTCCTGCACCTTCATGGCCTCAGCAAGGCCGACTCGGCGAATGCGCCACAGGTGGATGAGCGCTACCGCAACATACGCCGCGGCACCAATGGCCACGACCTCCATCAGGAGCGGCGGCTCGATGTAAATCTCGAGGTTGCCTGAATAGCGGTCCATGACAAAGCCCACAAACACGTCGCACAGCCAGATGACAAACGGCAGACTCGCAACAAGCGACACCAGCACGGTCACGGTGATGGCGCGCACATAGAGGCGGCTGATCTCTGGGTTGTGATAGCCAAAGACCTTCATGTAGCTGATATAGCGGCTTGAACGGTCAATGACCGTCTTGGTCAGCAGGTACACCAAGATCAGGTACACGGGAATGGCGAACGCCACCACCATGCCCATCATGTCGCCAAAGGACTCCTGCATCTGGTCGGCCGAGGTGCTCATGGACTCAGGCGTGATGTCGGTTGCCAGATAGCGCTGGTCAAGCTCGAGCTCCTCGTCGGAGGCGTACCCCATGAAGCGGTCCTCGTCCTCGTCCACCAGGCGGTTGAGCGCCGACATCTCCATGTAGACGTTCATATTTGCCGAGCTACCCCACACGTCGGTCGCAACGAGCTCGTAGGTCTTGTTGGTGTACTTGTCAAAAAGGCTGAACGCGTCCCCTGGCTTGATCCGGCACTTCTGCGAGAGGCCCGTACCGATCACGACGGCCCCATCGCTAACGTCCACATCCGGCCAATAGCGCGAGTCTTGCGAGATGCCGTATACGGTGATCTCCTCCGAGCTGTCAGTGACCACATGGTCTATCGCAAGCGACGCAGCAGCAAACTTCTCTGCCTGGGCAATGCGCTCGGCCCCGTTGTCGGTGGTGTTGACGGGATGGGCATCGTCGTCAAGGTCCATCATGCTCATGAGCGTGCGCGCATATCCCACCATGCCCAGGTCGGTGAGGGGATCCTCAACCTCAAGCATGTCCTCGACCGCCTTGTAGGCCGCCCGCTCATTCGGCGTTCCCTCAAGCTCAAGCGGAGCCTTCAGCAGGTAGATGTGATTTGCAACCACGTCGCTCTTCAGCAGCTCCGAGTAGTGGTCGACGACGGGCATGAGGCACAGGCCAAAGAGCAGAAAGAGGCTGCAGAAGGATATGCCAAAGAAGAGGACCACGAAGTGCGAGAGGTTGCGTAGGAGCACGCGCAGCTGGAAGCGTCGCACGAAGCCAATCCGCTCGGGAAGGGGCAGCGTGGCGCGTCGGCTGCGGTTTGCCACCTCGCGCCTGAGGAAGGCGAGCGGGGTAAAGCGGAGCTTGCGCATGAGGCCCAGCAGCGTGACCACCTCAAGCAGCGTAAAGGGCACAACGGTGGTCAGTCCAAACACCCGGGGGCTGAAGGTGTACTCGTAGGGAGGAAGGCTATACGACCCGTAGTACAGCTCCTGCATGGGCGTGCTCATGAACGTCAGGCCCAGGTAGTTGCCCGCGGCGCAGCCCAAGATGCCAATGATCGTGGGCAGGACCATGTAGTGGGCCACGATCTCGCGCTTTCGGTACCCCGAGGCAAGGAGCGTGCCGATGACCGCTGACTCCTGTTCGATGGTGGCGTTGGTCAGCACGACAAACACAAACGCCATGATGACCACGAGCAGCATGACCAGCACTTCCCACATGGTCTGGTCGCTGTCCACGTCGTCGTTGGCAAAGAAGATGGCCTTGTTGTCAAACTCGTAGTCTGTGAGATCGGTGAGGATCTCGTCGTGGTCTGCCAGCAGGGTCGCGGCGTCCTTCTCGAAGTTGGTACGAGCCACCAGGTCCATGGATCGATCGTCAAGGATGACGTCATAACGGTAGTCCTTCTTGGCCCCGGCCATGGACCTGAAGCCCTCGGGGGTGACGAGCGCCACGCTGAAGGTCGTGGAGTTGAAGAGCATGTCGGTGTTCTTCTCCATGAGGCATTCGTAGTCCGAAAGCGACATGATGCCCGTAACCTTGACCTGACGGCCGCCCACCTCGACCGTGTCGCCGACCGAGATGTTGTTGTTCTTGCACCACACGCGGTCAAGGGCGATCTCGTCTTCGGCAGCCGGTGCCACGCCCTCAAAGTAGTAGCCCCTGTTGACCTCGACGCGATTGTCCTGGTTGATGAGGCGGCAGTTCATGGGCCGCTCGTCTCCGGAGACGAACATGGGGACATCTGCCGTAAAGTCCTCGTAGACGGTGCAGCCCATCTCCTCCACGGCCTCGATGGAGCGCTTTGCCGCCTCAAACTGCGTGGCAAAGTGGAAGTCCTCCACGCTATGACGCTCGTGCATGTCCTTCTGCAGCACCTCGATGCTGTGCGCTGCAGAAAGAAAGCCCGAACCCATCATGATGGCAAAGAGAAACAAAAGGAAGATGCCCAGGTACTTTCCTAGGTTGTTGCGAAATTCGCGCGGAACGCGCTTCAGTAGCGGAGCCATGCGCACCTACCAAGTCAGCTCACGAGCCGGGAGCAGGTGGTCATTGTAGAAGTCCTCGGCAAGGCTGCCGTCGCGCAGGCGAAGGATGTGGTGCGACATGTGGCGAATCGCATCGTTGTGCGTGACGATGACCATCGTGCAGCCGTACTCACGGTTGACGCGCTCCATGAGCTCCAAGATCTCCTTGGAGGTGTGGTAGTCAAGGGCGCCCGTCGGCTCGTCACACAGAAGGAGGCTCGGGTTCTTGACCAGGGCGCGTCCAATGGCACAGCGCTGCTGCTGGCCACCCGACACCTGGTTGGGAAACTTGCCGCGATGCTCCCAGAGCCCCAGGGAGTTCAGCAGGTCGTCAATGGGAAGCGGGTCCTTGGAGAGGTACTGGCAGACCTCGATGTTCTCTCGCACGGTCAGGTCGGGCACCAGGTTATAGAACTGGAAGATGAAGCCCAGCTCACGGCGGCGGTACTCCACCAAGTCGTGGTCAGACAGCTTTGTGATGTCGGTCCCGTCAACGACGATCGACCCCGAGTCGGCAGGCTCCAGGCCGCCGACCATGTTCAGAAACGTCGACTTGCCGCTGCCAGACGGGCCAAACAGGACGCAAATCTCGCCTCGCTCAACGTCGGTCACGATGCCCTTGAGGACCTCCGTGCGGGCCTCGCCATCGCCATAGCTCTTGCGGAGGTCGCGAATGGAAAGAAACGAACGCTCTTCCGTAGCCATAGAATGACTCCCTCCCTACTTGCCGATGCTCTCGGTCTGGTAGATGAAGCGGACCGAACCGGTCTGCCCATCGGCCTTTCCAGAGAAGGTGTCGTACTGCGTTGCCGCATCACCGAGCGCCTCGATGCTTCCCGACACGTCGTCAAGGCTGTCATCGAGCTCTGCCAGGGCGTCTACGACTTTGGTGATGCCCTCGTTCTTGAACGTGGACAGCGCGCTCGTAAGGGTGGTGGAACCTTGGGCGGCGGCCGTCGCGCCGTTCGCCAGCTTGTCGATGCCCGACTGCAGCTCACCTATGCCTTGCACGGCGGCAGGTGCCTTGGTGGCCACGGCCTCGATGCCTCCCGCAAGCTGGGAGGCGCCGTCATGCGCCGCTGTAAGGCCTTCGGACATGCCGGAAAGGCCAGTTGCCAGGCCCTTTGTTCCCTCGGCAACAGCTGCGACGCCGCCTTGGGAGCCCTCGATGGCCTGGGCGGCAATGTCAAGACTAGCAAGCGCTTCCTGCGACTTGGTGCTTACGGAGGAAAGGTCGACAGACACTTCGTCTATGTCTTTGGCTTGCGTGGCAAGATCCTCGGCGCTTTCGGAGAGCGTCGTCTGGGCCTCCTGCATCGCTTCGTGCGTGCTCAGGTCCATTGCTTCGAGGTCAGCCAGCGAGGCATCAACTTGATCCCGCGCGGAACCAAGCGCTGCCCTCTGCTCATCAGTCAATTCCAGCGACTCGTCCTCCAGAAGGGCACCAAGCACAGTATTTGCCGCTTGCAGCCCTTCCACTACCTGGGCCTTCTGCTCGCCAGCGGCTTGACCAGCCTGGTCAAGCGCGTCGCAAGCAGTTGCGAGTGCATCGCGCGCCTCCCCGGCGCTCTCTGCGGCGGCCGCAACATCTGCGGAGACGTCATCAAGCTTCAGGCTGTCAACCGTCTCTTGCAGGCCTGCCACGGATGACGTCGCCTGGCCCACGCTTGCCGCCGCGCCATCCAGGCCCTGAAGCGAAAGGGCGGCGGCATCCGAGAGGCCCGTCGCACCGCGCGACATCTCGCCTGCCACGGCAGAGGCCTCCGCAAGCTTCTCGGAAAGGGTGTTGGCGCCCGTGCTCAGCTCGGAAAGGCCCGAAGGCAGAATGCCGAGTGCCACCTTGAGCGCCGTCGCTCCCCCATTGAGCGCGCTGCTGCCCTTGGCAATCTGCCCCAAGGCGTCACTCAGCGAGCCAGAGCCCGAAATGATCTGATCCATCGCATCCGTAAGGGCGCTAGCAGACCCATCGGTGCCGTTTTCCTTGAGCTTTGAGGCGTCCAGGTCCTCGAAGAGCTCGGCCGTGACAAAGGTCCTGACGGGGTCGAGTGCAAAGTCGGTGACGTCCGCCTCAATCTCGACATAGGTGGGCAGGTCAAGGTCGAGGCCCTCGATGTCGGAGCCAAGGCTCCTCTCAAGGCCTGGAACAGCGTAGCCAACCACGGCACAACCGCCCTTGTCCTCCATGATGGAACCGTTCGTGACCTTCACGTTCTTGGCCAGGTCGGCATCAAACGACACGAGGCTCACGCAGACGAACGGCGTCGAGACGACCCGCTCCTTCCCCGCGACGGTTTGGTGCGAGGATGACGAATTGGCGTAGTCCATCCGCATGACCAGATGCCCGCTAGCACCGGCAAGCTCCTCCGGCGTGACGCGCGTGCCGTCGAGCGTGTAGCTCATGAGCACGTCCACGGGAGGCCTCTCAGAGCTTGTGCCGCGGTAGCTCACCTGCTTTCCGCCCGTCGTCCAGACCAGACTTCCGTCCTGCGCGAGCGTGAACGTCTGGTCCTCGTCCTGCGGCTCGATATCGCCAAGGCGCGTACGATCGGTCAGCGTATCTGTCTGCGCGTTGTTGGAAAGCAGGACATCTGCCTTAACCTCCGAGACGAGGCCCGACGCGTCGGTCTGCACATAGACGGTCTCGGTCTTGTCCGGAGTACCCGTTGAGGCGATGGCTGTCGTTGGAAGGACCAGCGAGGCAACGAGGCCCGCCGTGACGACGGCGCCCCACGCCCGCTTTCTGCCTATATAACTGAGCATCTTGTTCTCCGCTCCACGAAGTGAGTAAGTTAGCTTAGCGTAACTTTTTATAGTACACTAATTGAATCACTTGTGTTAGCGAAGGTTGACTTTCTCAGAAATCCATGGGCTTTCGCGGCAGGATTGCCACCCGTACGAATGTAGAGCAAGGCCCATGGGCGTCTCATTCGTCAATTCAGGATGACAAACGAGACGCGCCAGGGCTCGTAAGCGACCCATCCGTCAATTCAAAATGACAAACGAGACGCGTAACTGCCCATGGGCGTCCTAATCGTCAGCATGGGAGGACGTTTCGGACATACGCGCGCCCATCTGCCCATCTTAAGCAGCAGTGGCAACACCTTCTGACACGCGGTCACGCTACAGCAGTGCCACGCCTGCTTCCTTGCAGGCTGTGACCGTCTCCTCGTCCCACACGCTCGCCTGCACCTCGCCTACGTGCGCCTTGCCCAGAAGCAGCATGCATAGGCGGCTCTGACCGATGCCGCCACCAATGGTGTAGGGCAGCTCGCCTGCAAGCAGCATCTTGTGGAAGGGCAGCTCGCGGCGGTTGTCGCAACCAGCAATGGTCAGCTGGTGGTCAAGCGACTCGGGGCTCACACGGATGCCCATGCTGGACGCCTCGAAGGCGCATCCCAGCACGTCGTTCCAGAAGAGCAGGTCGCCGTTGAGCGCCCAGTCGTCGTAGTCAGGCGAACGCCCGTCGTGGGGCTTGCCGGAGCGAAGCGCGGCGCCGATGCCCTGGATAAAGGTCGTGTGATGCTCGCTGACAAAGCGGTCCTCGCGCTCCTTGGGAGAGAGCTCGGGATAGAGGTCCTCCAGCTCCTGTGCCGTCACGAAGGTCACGTCGCGGTCAAGCTGCGTCTCAAGCTGGGGGTAATACCACTTGAGCTCGTCAAGGGTGCCGCAGATGGCCGTGACAATACGGCCGACGACCTCCTGCAGGTACTCGTCTGTGCGCTGGTCCAGCGTGATGACCTTCTCCCAGTCCCACTGGTCGACATAGATGGAGTGCAGGTTGTCGAGCTCCTCGTCGCGACGGATGGCGTTCATGTCGCAGACGATGCCCTTCCCCACGTTGAAGTCGTAGCGCTTGAGCGCGTAGCGCTTCCACTTGGCAAGGGACTGCACGACCTCGGCATCTGCGCCGACGGCCGGAACGTCAAAGCCCACGGGACGCTCGACGCCGTTGAGGTTGTCGTTGATGCCCGTCATGGGATCGACCACGAGGGGCGCCGTCACGCGCACCAGATGCAGCGCGGCGCAGATCTTTGCAAGAAAGACGTGCTTGATGCGCTCAATGGCACGCTGAGTATCATAAAGCGAAAGCTGGGACACGTAGCCTTCTGGAATGGTTGTCATGGCGCCTCCTAACCTAGAACATGCGCTGTACATTATGCACGATATCCCTTGGACGGCCCGAAGCGACCTTCTGCAACCCGATGGATTCTTTTGTGACCTCATCCGTTTACAGGAGTGCGCTCAAATGGGCACGCTCAAGGAAGCCTCAAGAGACGTGCGCATTCCGTTGAAAGGCCACTCTTTAGGTAGAATCGTCAGAGGAAAAAAACGATGCGAGAGGAGGTACCGTGGAAGAGGAACCCATCACGGGGGAAGCGTCGCCAAAAACGTCGACGAGGCGCAGGCGCACCAAGCCCAAGCGTCAGCAGCGGCACCGCCCTTCCAGGCGCGCCACCTCGCTGGGCAGCATCGTCAACGGATGGTGGAACCGTCTCCTCTCGGTTGCCTTTGGGGGAGACTGGGACGACCAGCCTCGCCTGTACGAGTCGGGGCGCGGCGCACGCGACTACCTGCTTAACACGCTGGGATCAATCGCATGGGGCACCCTCTTTCCCCTGCTCACGGTTGTGGCCACGCAGCTTTCGGGGACGGAGCACGCCGGCCAGTTCAACATGGCGTTTACCACGGCAACCCTCCTTCTGTATGTGGGCAACTACGGCGTCAAGACCTACCAGGTGTCTGACATCACCGAGACCGAGTCGTTTGCCTCATATCAGGTGCAGCGCCTGCTCACGTGCCTCATCATGCTCCTCGTTGGCTTTGGGTACTGCTTCGTGCGCAGGTACGACCAGCAGATGTGGCTTATCAGCGCGGGCGCCTATGCGTTCAGGGCCATCGACGCGCTGGCAGACACCTACGAGGCGCGCCTGCAGCAGCAGGACAAGCTCTATCTGGCGGGCATCTCCCAGGCGGTCCGCTCGGTGCTGGGCGTCACGGCCTTCTCGCTCCTTCTGCTCATCACGCGGAGCCTCGTTGCGGCCAGCATCGCCATGGGCGTGGCGGCACTTGCGTCGTTTTTGCTGCTCACAGCGCCACTCACGCAGCTCGAGACGCCTCGCTCGCGCCGGTGGTCGGCCCTCGAGGTTCGAGAGATCTTTGTCGAGTGCTTCCCGGCCTTCTTGGCGCTCTTCCTGTTTGCCCTCATCGAGACCGTGCCCAAGTACGCCATGGAGGGCGTCCTCCCCTATGAGAGCCAGGTCTTCTTCTCGGCCATCTACTTCCCTGCCCAGGCCATGCTCATGATCGTGGGCTTCATCTATCGCCCCCAGCTCGTGCGGCTTGCCACAATCTGGTCTGACCCCCACAAGCGCGTCCGCTTCGACCTCATCGTGGGAGGCATGGTGGGCGTGTGCGCCATCGTGACGCTTGGCGGGCTGGCGTTTGCAAAGTGGCTGGCGGTCCCACTGAACAGCCTTTTGTATGGCACGAACTTTGATCCATACCGCACGGCGCAGTACCTCATGATCTTGGCAGGAGGGCTCACCGCGGCGATTGACTTCCTGTATCAGATCATCACCGTGCTCAGGCAGCAGGCGGCGGCCACGCGCATCTACCTGTTTGCGACCGTCTTTGTCGTTGCCGCCTCAATCGTCTTGGTACGGCTCTATGGGTTTGACGGTGCCGTCTGGTCATACGTTGCCGTCATGGTGGTGCTCTTTGTGGCGCTGGCCATCCAGTATGTGGTCATCCGCATCAAGAACGACTGACTCACAAGGGAGTATCCCTTGTGAGTCAGTCGTCCATGCCAGGACGGCGGCGCAGGGCCTTGACGTTTGACCTACCGCGCTTTGTCTTGAGCCTTCGTTCCACTGAGCCCTTCGTGGGCTTTGTGGCCACGCGCTTCTTGGGCGGCACGGCACGAGAACGAAGGATTGCCTGCAGCTTGCGAACGCAGGCGGCACGATTCTGCAACTGGCTGCGCTGCTCGCGGCTGACCACCGTGATGCCCGTGGGCCCGTGGCGCAGACGAACGGCAGAGTCGGCGGTGTTAACGCCCTGCCCTCCCGGACCCGAGGCGTGGAACGCCTCGAACGAGCAGTCGTGGGCAAGTTCTTCTGTTGACTGACGTGCAAAACGAGCATAGTCACGCCACGTGAGAGGTGCCGACGCCATGCTAGACCCACTCCTCTGGACGAAGCTCTCCCGCATGCGCGGCAAGCGACTCCATGACACGCGTAGCACCATCGTTGTCGCAGGTGTCCACCACCCACCGTGCGGTTGCCCTGGCCTCTTCGGTGCCGTCGCCCATGCAGACCGCGTGGGGAATGGCCTCCATCATGGTGAGGTCGTTGGCGGAATCCCCCAGGTACATGACCTCGTCCACGCCTATCTGAAGATGGTCGAGCAGGATGGGAAGGGCGCTGAGCTTGGTCCACCCGTGGTCCAGCACATCAATCACGAAGGGGGCGGACTGCGGAAAGTCCATGTCGGGGCATGTGGACGAGAGCAGTTCCTGCGCCTCTGCGATGCTCATGCACGATTTGTCCACCACGACCGCAGCCGTGGTGATGTCACCCTCAGGCAAGTCGGTCACAACGCCCGCCGAGAAGGACTCGCCCGTGAGGGCGGTGAACCGCTCCTGCTCCCCTGCGCACAGGCCCAGGCCATAGAATCCCTGCTCGGAGCGGCCACGCTCGTCAAGCGGCCTATAGCAGGTGAGGCAGATACCCCGGTGCCGAGAGATTCTCCCAACAAGAGCACCGAGCCGCTCCTTGGAGAGCGGGCGACGATAGACGGGCACGTCATCAAGGTAGACGACCTTGCCGTTGCCCATGATGCCTGTCGTCAGGCACGACTCGTCACCATGGAAGAACTGCACCAGGTCGCAGCGCTCGCGGCCGCTCGCAGGACCAAACAGGATGCCTGCGTCTCTCAGCGCGTGCACGGCAGCAAGGGTCCGGTCGCGAACGACCGACTCGCCAAAGGGAAGCAGCGTCCCATCTATGTCTGCAAGCACGAGCCTGATCTTGGGCATCCGGCACCTTCCTCACTTGACCGCACGACGAACGATACCAACTGGAAGGGGCTTAGGCAAGACAGGGAGATGGCATGCTTCAATAGAGGTGCCTGCTAGGCTGCAGCATCAAGGTCCAAGCGAAGCGTGTGCACCGCCACGTTCATTTGAAACTGCCAAAATGAACGAAACGGTGCACACAGAGAAGCGAGAATCGCTCAAGCCTTAGTCGAGGTCTTCTCCGTTGCTCGCGATGACCTTCTTGTAGTAGTCGAACGAATCCTTCTTGAAGCGGCTGAGGTCACCCGTGCCGTCATCGTACTTGTCGACGTAGATGAAGCCGTAGCGCTTGCGCATCTCGCCGGTGCCGTGGGAGACCAGGTCGATAGGACCCCACCAGGTGTAGCCCATGAGGTCCACGCCGTCCTTGACGGCCTCCTTCATGGCCTCGAGGTGCGAGCGCAGGTAGTCGATGCGATACTGGTCGTGCACGCGGCGCACGCCGTCCTCCACCACGACCTCGTCCAGGGCGCCCAGGCCGTTCTCCACGATCATCACGGGAACCTGGTAGCGGTCATACATCTCGTTGAGGGCAAAACGCAGGCCATCCGGGTCGACCTGCCAGCCCCACTCGCTCGCCTTGAGGTAGGGGTTGATGCCACCGCCCACGATGTTGCCCTCGGTCTGCTCGAGGTCGTCATGCGTGCCGATGAGGTTGGTCATGTAGTAGGAGAAGCTGAGGAAGTCGACCTTGCCCTCGCGCAGGATCTCCTCGTCGCCGGGCGCCCACTCAAGCTGCACGTCGTTCTCTTCCCAGAAGCGCTTGCACCAGCAGCCGTAGTAGCCGCGCACCTGCACGTCGGTGGTGTAGAACACGCGACGGCGCATGTTCTCCTGGTTGGCCAGCTGGTCCTTGGGATCGCAGGTGGCAGGATAGGTCTGCAGGTAGACGGTCATGCAGCCCATCTTGAAGTCGGGGTAGTGCTCGTGGGCGTACTTGACCACCTTGGCGCTCGCCACAAACTGGTGGTGCAGCGACTGCATGCGAATCTGCGGGCTCACGCGCAGCTCGTCGCGGCGGCCTTCGAAGCCCTGCAGGTTGGAGGTACCGTACATGGCTCCCATCTCGGCGGTGGCGCAGTTGATCTCGTTGAAGGTGAGCCAGTACTTTACCTTGTCGTGGAAGCGCTCAAAGAGCGTGTGGCAGAGCTTCTCGTACAGCGCGATGACCTCACGGCTGGCCCAGCCGTTGTAGCGGCGCACGAGCTCGTAGGGCAGCTCGTAGTGGGAAAGCGTGATGAGCGGCTGGATGCCCTTCTCCAGGCAGTAGTCAAAGACCTTGTCGTAGAAGGCAAGTCCTGCCTCGTTGGGCTCCTCCTCCAGGCCCGTGGGATAGATGCGCGTCCAGTTCCGGGAGGTGCGGAACACGTGAAAGCCCATCTCGGCAAAGAGGTCGATGTCCTCCTGGTAGTGATGATAGAAGTCGATGGCCTCATGGCTGGGATAGAGCTGGTTGGGATCGATGTCGATGGTGATGCGCTTCTGCTGGTTGAACACGCCTCCGATGCAGTGGTCAATCACACTATCACCCTTGCCGTCGACGTCCCACGCGCCCTCAAACTGGTTAGCCGCGCAGGCGCCGCCCCACAGAAAGTCGTCTCTCAATACGCCCATGTCACACACCTCTCGTCTCGCAACGTCTGGTACACCGTACGCCTATGGTACCTGAGAACAAGTATTACAACCTCTGAGCATGCCAGGCGGCACACCGCAAAAGGTTGCCCTTCCTACGGTGCGCCGCCGCGTTTGGCGTGAGGCGTCTGGTGTAGGTACCCTACTCGACGGTCGACTCGATCAGCTCGGTGGTCATGGTGCGCTGGTAGACGTCGGTCAGCACGCCACCAAAGACGACGTCGCAGGGTTCAAGGCGCTGGTCGGTGACTTCGATGCGCTCCTGGTTGGAGACGATCAAGTTGCCAACCGCCTCGGTTTCAACCAGCTCGCCCTGGTCGTCGTAGACGTCAAAGAGGAACTCAAGCCTGTCGCCCGGCTGCAGCTGGGTCTTGCCCTTGGACAGGAAGTCATCGGCAAAGAACACTTCCGCCGCGTCGCTGTCCTCAATCATGGTGGCAAAGAACCCGATTGCCATCTCAAAGTCAAGGTCATCGTAACCCACGATGTGACCCGAGGCAGGCTCGGTCGAATCCTCGTCCGTCGGCTCCCACTCAATGTAGAGCCTGATGGTGTTCTCGCCGTTCAGGCGCGCGAGAGTGGTACCCGTAAAGACGTTGCCCTCATCGGTTGTACGAACCTCGCCAGGTTCGTAGGAGCACAGCCTGCCTCCCACATGCACCCAGGTGCCGTCCATGGCAACCGTGGGATGGCCATTTTCGTCTGTAACGCCACCAATGACATCGGTGCCCAGATACCTCATCAGACCGTCCGCCCTCTTCTGGTAGGCAATCAGCTTCTCGTCAGCAATGATGTCCCATGCCTCCTGGGGAAGGTCGATCTTGTAGCAGTTCTCCAGCTCGATCAGCGGGATGTTGAGGAAGGCAGGCGTGCTCTCGTAGTCCTCGAAGCCCTGCACGTAC
>JAFUBJ010000054.1 GCA_017460265.1 Atopobiaceae bacterium
AGATGAATGCCGTCCTCGCTCCTGAGCAGAAGCTCTTCATGCAGGTCATCGCCACCGACTTTGACGGCATCATGGCCGATGCACGCAAGATCGTGAGCCTGCGCAAGAACATGGTCGTGAAGATTCCCGTGACGCCGGTTGGCCTGCGTGCCATCAAGGCCGCCAAGGCAGAGGGCATGGAGGTCCTGGCCACCGCAATCTACAGCGCCGACGAGGCCTTCCTTGCCGCGATGAACGGCGCCGACTACCTGGCTCCCTACGTCAACCGCATGTGCAACCTTGGTGACGGCATTGCCCAGGTCCGCGACCTGCAGATCATGCTCGAGAACAACGACCTTCCCGCAAAGATCTGCGCCGCCAGCTTCAAGAACACGCTGCAGGTGCACGAGCTCATCGTAGCCGGAGCCCAGGCCGCAACCATCCCGCCCGACGTCGCATGGGCCATGGTCAAGAACCCCAACACCGCGATTGCGGTCGACGAGTTCTGTGCAGCATGGAAAGACTCCTTCGGGCGCGACACCTTCTGGGCATAGCCAAGCTACTTATGCCTCGTATTGCAACCGCGAAGGCTCCGATAGACAGATGCGGCATCAGCGCAAAGTGACGTTCGCCGACGCAGCGGGTCGCTTACGACCGACAAGCGTGACTACGCGCTGGCGCCGCACGAGATCATGACCGCCTCTTGGCAAGGGGTTTCCTCGTAATACCGCTTGCGCAGCCACATGTTTTTCAGAATCGAGGATGGCGCGAAGCGTCACAATAAAGCTAGCCGCTAATCTGGAAGGGTGGACATCATGGCAATACTCGAGGCGCTCACGCAAGCGCACGGCGTAGGGCTGTCCCTGTAGCAATGCTATTTCACCTTTCTCAAAGCGTGTCACATGCTCAGATTGGTCTTATCACGGCCTCAGGCAGCCGAGGGGTATGGCAAACACCCCGTTGTCGAGCCGTGCCGCAAACCTGCCCGCATGGATGACCGCCAGAAATGACGGCGGCCCCATGAGGGTCTGGTCAATCTTGTCTGCAAGCCTGATGAGGTCGCGAGACCCATCCTCGATCCCCCTGCCACCCAGCTTGACTTCCACGAGAGCCCAGCGCCCATCCGGCATGACGATGACCGCATCGGCCTCCCTCCCCGCTGCGTCATGGTAATGATGCACCGTGGCGCCTATCGCCTGACCGTACACGCGCAGGTCGCGCACGACGAGCGACTCGAAGAGCTGGCCGAGGGTGGGCAGGTCTCTCAGAAGCTTCTGCGGGGTTGCCCCCATCGCGGCCGCGGCCAGCGAGGGATCCACGAAGTGCCTCTTAGGCGTAGCCGTAACCCTCGTCTTGTCTCTCAGAGATGGCCTCCACGAGGAAAGGTCCTCAAAGACGTAGAGCTTGCGCAGCGAGCTGATGTAGGAGCTCACCGTGTTCCTCGAAACGTCCTCACGGGCGACGTGCACGTTGCTGCGTATGGTCGTTCCATCTGCCTGAGTTGCCACGCACCGCGCATATGCGGCCAAGATAATCCTGACGAGCTCGGGGTCCCTCCTCACGCCATCGGGCAGACTGATGTCCCTCTCTGCGACCGCAGCGATGTAATCGCCGGCCAAGGAACCTGCAACATCCTCTCCCAAGGCGACGGCCTCCGGCCAGCCCCCGCGACAGACCATCTGGGGCAGGTCCTCGATCTCCCATGGCGAGGTCCCGCAGATGTCCTCTGCCCCCTCAAAGAGCGCGCCAAGTGAAACCTCGCCAGACGATTCTCTCGACTCGTACAGGCTCATGGTCCTCATGGTCATGGACGATATCCTGCCCACGCCAGAGTGTCTCGGCCTCTCGTCGCTCCCCATCTCGCGGGACACCGACCCCGTGAGGATGAAACTGCCCCTCGCATGGCCGCGGTCGACGGCGAAGCGGACTGCATCCCACACCTGAGGAAAGTCCTGCCACTCGTCGAAGAGTCGCGGCTGGTCTCCCGCAAGAAGGAGCGACGGCTTCGTCTGTACCGTGAGGAGATTGTTTTCATACTCGTCAGGATCTTGTAGGAAGACGGTGCTTCTTGCCTGCTGGATCGCCGTCTCGGTCTTGCCGCACCACTTTGCCCCATGTATGACGACCGCGCCAGACCTCTTGAGCCTGGCCTTGAGCTCCTGGTCCGCAAGCCTTGGAAAGTATTCGAATGCCATGAGCACCTCTCGTCGTAAAGCGTTGGGCAGATTATAACGATTCTGTTGGGCATATTTTATCAATTCTATTGGGCAGAATACTATAGAATCGTTGGGCAGAATGGAAGTAAACATCCACCGGCTTAGCCGGTGGCTTTATGTTCCGCAGCTCTCGCTGCGGGTATTGCTGATGCGGCAAGCCGCGGGGCGCGGTTCCTAGTCGGTTATCCTGCTCGCATCCTCTTGCTCACGCACGTACTTCTTTATCACGCTCTCGTTTATCCCGACCG
>JAFUBJ010000582.1 GCA_017460265.1 Atopobiaceae bacterium
CTCGGCAGCCGCGGCCTCCTCCATCTTGCGGACGAGCAGCGAGGTGGACATGCCGGCGGCGCAGAACAGACGGATGGTGAGCATATTTGGTTCCTTTCTCTCCTACTGACGGGATGTCCCGCTCAGATAAAAATTAGGCATGTCTTTTTTTAGCTTGGAACATGCCCATCACACAATTTACATTTATTTGGAGATTTTGCAAGCCCTTTTTGGCAAAGAAGTCCGCTTTTTTTGGCCCTCTATTTTCATTAGGCATTCTACCTGCAGTTTTTGCGTGACACGTTGCCAAACCTTTTTCCCGAGAATTGCTCCTGACAGTCATAGATGGCATGTCTTTGCTGGCATTTGACATGTCCGCTTACCGAGTATGGCATGCCCTATCGACACCAATGGCAATGCCAAGCCCGTAGCCTTGGACCATTGGTCGTATCATTTATTTGTTGCTCGGCAATCGAGGGGAAGCACCTCATGCAGAAGTTCCAGGCCATCGTTATGGACATACGCCAGAAGATCACTTCTGGGGAGTTCTCCCAAGGAGACCGCCTTCCTACCACCCAGGAACTCTGCGAACAGTACGGCGTGAGCAAAATCACCGTCAAGCGTGCCATGGACGACCTCGTGACCATGGGTCTTGTAGCTCGTAGGCGCGGGTCTGGCACCTATGTCAAGGGCATCGAGGGCACCAGCAGGCTCACGGGCGTCGGCAACAGGTCGCATCAGATGCGCGGACTTGTGGCTGACGGAGAGATCGCGAGCCTTCAGGTGGCAAGTGACGTTCATACGTTCACCGTCGTGAACCCTCCCTCGGACGTCGCCAAGCTCCTCAACATGGAGCCGGACGAGTTTGCCTACTTTGTCTGCCGCACGCGCTACATGGGCGGGGAGCCCTACAGCGTCGAGCACACCTACATGCCCCTCAAGATCGTTCCTGACCTACGCGAGAAGCACGTCCAAGGTTCAATCTATCGCTACATAGAAAACGACCTGGGCCTCAAGATTGCCAGTGCGCATCGCGTCGTCTGTGCCGTGCACCCCTCTGCCGACGTGGCCTCATGGCTCCAAATCGACACTCACACCCCTATCATCTCGGTGCGCCAGGTGGGCTACCTTGATGACGGCACGCCCTTTGAGGTGTCGGTGGCAGAGCATGTCCCGGGCTACGAGTTCTTCTCGGTGAGCACGAAGTAGCGCTGGCGGCTTTGACGTCAGGCAATTAACGCGCATTTTGTTGCAGAGAAAAAGTGCCAACTGGTGCTTTGTGCCAGATGACCTGCAAAATGCGCTTCATTTCTCTGCCTCTCAAGTCCTAGTACATTTGTTCGCCTTGTGCTACCATGGTTTCGGAGGTGTGCCATGGACGTCTTTGATCGCTACGCGCCATTTGTCCAAGACTTCATATACGAGCACGGCTGGGAGTCGCTTCGCGGCGTCCAGGTCGCCGCGGCAGAGGCAATCTTCAACACCAGCGACAACGTCCTGCTCACCGCAAGCACCGCCTCAGGCAAGACCGAGGCAGCCTTCTTCCCCATCCTGACCGAGTTTTGGGAGGACCCACCGGCAACCGTAGGCGCGCTCTACATCGGACCGCTCAAGGCGCTCATCAACGACCAGTTCCTGCGACTGGACGACCTGTGTGCCGAGGCGGGCATCAACGTTTGGCGCTGGCACGGCGACGTATCGGCCTCGCACAAGAACCGCCTGCTCAAGCATCCTTCCGGCATCTTGCAGATCACGCCCGAGTCGCTGGAGGCGCTGCTTTTGCACAAGCACTCGGCAATTGCGTCGCTCTTTGGCGACCTGCGCTACGTGGTCATCGACGAGGTTCATTCGCTCTTGCGCGGTGACCGTGGCGGCCAGTGCCTTGCCTGCATTGAGCGGCTGGGACGGCTGGCGGGGGTGCGTCCGCGGCGCATTGGCCTTTCGGCAACCATCGGAGATCCCGAGGCATGCGGTCGCTATCTGTCTGCCGGAACCGGGCGCGGATGCGTCATTCCGCGCGTTGAGGCGACGGGCCAGACCTGGCGCGTGTCGATGGAGCACTTCTATGTGACAGGGCCCCAGGCGCCAGACCGTTTGGACCCCAATGAAGCGCAGGTAGAGCTGGCACTTCCCCAAGAAGAGGTGTCCTACGAGACTCCTGAACAAACAGCAGGTCAGGTACCAATTCCCTCTCGCGAGGAGCTTGCCGAGGAAGCTTCTGTTGCCACGCTTGCCAAGCCCGACCCAGAAATGGCCTCTGACCAGGCGCCCGTTTGGGCAGACCCAGGCGTCGGACACATCTTTGAGCACACGCGCGGACGCAAGTGCCTGGTGTTTTGCAACTCTCGCGAGGAGGCAGAAGACGTCACCACGACGCTTCGGCAGTACTGCGAGGCAAACCATGAGCCAGACCGCTTCCTCATTCATCATGGCAACCTTTCGCAGTCCATCCGCGAGGGCGCAGAAGACCTCATGCGCGACGAGACGGTGCCCTTTACCACGGTGACGACCGCAACGCTCGAGCTGGGCATTGACATCGGCCGCCTTGAGCGCGCGTTTCAGATTGACGCACCGTTTACCGTGTCAAGCTTTCTGCAGCGTATGGGCCGCACGGGGAGGCGCGGACAGCCACCCGAGATGTGGTTTGTCATGCGCGAGGAGCAGCCCGAGGCACGGGCGCTCCTGCCCGAGACGGTGCCCTGGAAGCTTCTGCAGGGCGTAGCCCTTGTGCAGCTCTACCTCGAAGAGCGCTGGGTCGAGCCGCCCAGCCTTGACGGCCTCCCCTATTCGCTTTTGTATCACCAGACCATGGCAACCCTTGCGAGCTGCGGAGAGTTGACTCCCGCGGCACTGGCCGAGCGTGTGCTCACGCTGACGCCCTTCCACCGTGTGAGCACCGACGACTTCCGCTGCCTGTTGCGCTGGCTGGTCGAGAAGGACCACATTCAGGTAACCGAGGGCGGCGGGCTCATTGTGGGGCTTGCCGGCGAACGCGTAACAAATAACTTCAAGTTCTATGCCGTGTTTGCGGAAAACATCGAATACACCGTTCGCAGCGAAAGCCAGGAGCTGGGCACCATTGTGCAGCCGCCGCCTGTGGGTGAGCGCATTGCCATTGCCGGGCACGTCTGGGTTGTGGAGGAGATCGACCACAAGCGCCACCTTATCGAGGCCACGCAGGTAAAGGGCAAGGTGCCCGCATACTTTGGTGAGGTCGCAGGAGACGTGAACACCCGCGTGCTCGAGCGCATGCGCGAGGCGCTGCTCGAAGACCGCGTGTATCCCTACCTTATGGACAATGCCGTGGCGCGGCTGGCGCAGGCACGGCACGTGGCTGCAAACGCGCATGTGACGGACGAGCCGCTCATCTGCCTGGGCGGAAACATGTGGTGCCTCTTCCCCTGGCTCGGAAGCTACGCATTCTTGGCCCTGGAACGCTTTCTCAAGATCCGCTGCGCAGACGCTCTTGGGCTGAAGGGTCTGGACTCGTCCCGACCGTACTTCATGCAGTTTAAGATGACCGCCGATGCCGACGAGTTCTATCGCGTGGTGAAGGAGCAGGCGGATTTGCCACTTGACCCAATGGAGCTGGTTTATCCGGGCGAGGTTCCCTACTTTGACAAGTACGACGAGTTTGTGCCACCAGAGCTCATTCGCAAGGGCTTTGTGTATGGCGTGCTTGACGTGGAGGGCATGCTGGACCGCGTGCGCGAGTGGTAGGAAGGCGCACCTCCGTTGCACCACAGCATCTCGCCGTCTCCTAGTAATATATTAGGAGTGAAAGAGGAGGCAGCCATGGGCAGAAGCGTACTCATCAAGGACACCACGCGCGAGGAGCGCATGCAGATCGTGGCCAAGGGACTCGACTGGTGCGGCGACTCCAGCTGCGACCTCTGCAGCGGCTGCACCTTGGGCGTAGGCGCCCTTGAGGCAATGTACCAGCCCTACATTGACGGGAAGCTGGAACTGGCCGAGGTCAACATGCTCCACGCCGCCACCAAGTACACGCACGGCTGACGCCACATCCAAGCCTGGCTGAACATGCCGCTTCCGTCGAGAGGCACCCCCTCGGCGGAAGCGCTGGTGCGCCCGCATCTTTTCCATATGCCTCGCGTATACTTTTGCAGATTGTGACGAACAACTGGCTGGAGGGACATATGGCAGAGAAGAAGCAGCCCGCTGACACGCGCGTGCTGGTCACCGGAGGCGCCGGCTTCATTGGCAGCCACACGGTGGTTGACCTGCTTGAACATGGCTACGAGGTTGTCGTAGTGGACGACCTGTCCAACGCGAGCGAGAAGGTCCTCGACCGCATCGATCAGATCGTGGGCGAAGAGGCCGCAGACCGCCTCTCCTTCTACCGCGCCGACGTCAACGACCGCGACGCCCTCGACATCATCTTTGACGAGAACCCCATTGACGCCGTCATCCACTTTGCCGGCTTCAAGGCCGTTGGCGAGAGCGTGACCAAGCCCATCGAGTACTACTCCAACAACCTCGGCAGCACGCTCACGCTGGTGGACGCGATGCGCCAGCACGGCTGCAAGTCCATCGTCTTCTCCAGCTCGGCCACCGTCTA
>JAFUBJ010000583.1 GCA_017460265.1 Atopobiaceae bacterium
GAAGCAGGAGAAGACGCCCGAGGACGTTGAGGACGAGCCCACGCAGAAGCGCGAGAAGATGCCTGGCCTGACTCCTGAGCAGCGTCGCGACCACTTCGAGCCCATCTCCTTTGGCTGCACCGAGGAGCAGGCGCGTCGCGAGGCGTCGCGCTGCCTGGAGTGCGGCTGCCACGACTACTTCGACTGCCGCCTCATCCGCTATGCCAACGCCTTCGACATCGATCCCGAGCGCTTTGCCGGCGAGATGCACAAGCGCGAGGATACGCCCGTGGTCTCCGAGGTCATCATCCACGACCCGGACAAGTGCGTGCTGTGCGGCCTGTGCTACCGCATCTGCGACCAAGAGGTAGGCAAGACCTTCCTGGGCCTGTACAACCGCGGCTTCTCTACCGTGGTCAACCCCATGGTGCCTGACGAGGCGCGCGCCTTCTGCGCGAGCTGTCTCAAGTGCGTCGAGGCCTGCCCGACTGGCGCCATGAAGAGCATTCCCGCCGTGGAGCGTGTGACCCAGATCCTGTAGTGCTTACTTCTGATAGTGACCGAAAGGGGTGGCCCCCAACGGACGTTCAACTTCCGTTGGGGGCCACCCCCTTCGGTCACTTGAGCAGGGAGGGCAGTGTCGTCAACGTGCAGGTCTGCACGTTCTTCCACTCTCGAGGGAAGGCCTCTTGAAGCTCGCTTTCTTGGAAGCGGTCGTCGAGGAGAAGCACCACGCCATGGTCCTCTTCGGTGCGAATGAGGCGTCCCGCTGCCTGCAGCACCTTTATCAAGCCGGGATAGGTGTAGGCGTAGGCAAAGCCTTTGCGCTCCTTGATGTCAAAGTAGTCCCTTATAACCTCGCGCTCTCCGGTTGCCCTGGGCAAGCCTGTGCCCACCACGGCGACTCCCACGAGCGTCTCGCCAGGAAGGTCGATGCTCTCGCCAAAGACGCCGCCCAGCACGCAGAGGCCAATGAGGCTCGTCCCAGCAGCCCGCGGCTCTCGGAACTGGGCAACAAAACGTTCCCGTTCGCCCTCGCGCATGCTCGAGCTCTGCTTTATAACAGTGGTCCTTCCGTCCACGCGCTGGGCAAGGGCATGTTCGACCTCGTCCAACATGGCGTACGACGGAAGGAAGGCAAGGTAGTTGCCTGGGCGTGTGCGCGTGAGCGTCATGAGGTATGCGGCAATGCGGGCATAGAGCTCCGGTCCTCGCTGAGAATAGCGTGCGCTGAGGTCAGAGGCAATCAAGACCTGTTGATGACGGTGGTCAAAGCCTGACTGCACGTAAAGGCTAGAGTCACCGTCCTGCGCTGCGAGCAGGCGCAGGTGGTAGTCCATGGGCAAAAGCGTGCCCGAGAAGAAGACGGCGGCCTTTGCCTGCTCAAGGCGCTCGTCAAGGTCGTGGCTGGGGTCCACGCAAAAGATGTTGAGCTTTCTGTCGCCCGCGTCGTCGCGGTCAAGGAAGGTGACGTACCCCGCCTCTGAGCGGTTGAGGGTGCTGAGAAAGGCGTTAATCACAAGGCTTGTGTCACGCAGGGCAAGGAAGACCTCGATGGCTCCTCCGGATTGCGTGTCGGCAAGCTGTTCGAGCGCTTCGCTCATGCCGTCGGCAAGGGCAGAGAGGGCCTCAACCAAAGCGTCGCTCAGGTGGACC
>JAFUBJ010000584.1 GCA_017460265.1 Atopobiaceae bacterium
AAGGCCCTCGACGAGCTCGGCGTCGGATCCTTCGACGCCTGGGCGGCGACGTTCGGGCAGATACACCGCGAGGTTGAGATCAAGCCCGAGGGAGGTCTGCAGACCAAGGACCGCTTCAGCAGGTTCACCAACCTGCCGGAGCTCATGTCTATGGTCCACGGCTGGTGTGACCTCGTCACGAACGAGGATCTCGACCTCGATCTGCCAGACGTTCGCGTCGTCAACGTGGAGGTCCCGCCGACGGCGGAGCAGCGCCTCTGCATGCGCTGGCTCGAGGGACGTGGTGACGAGATCCGTCACAACCATGTCAGCCAGTCCGTCGACAACATGCTGATCATCACCAACGACGGCAAGAAGGTCGCGATCGACCCCAAGCTTCTGTTCCCTGACGACCCTGACGTCCCTCCCATGGACGGAGGCAAGGTAGACCGTTGCGCCGAGAACGTCTACGACGTCTGGAGGCGGACGACGACCTCGCCCGACGGCGAGGAAGTCAAGGGGACGCAGCTCGTCTTCTGCGACACGAGCACCGACAACGGAAACGGCTGGAACGTCCAGGCCGACCTTCGCCGTCGTCTCATCGAGCTGGGGATTCCCGCAGAGGAGGTCGTGACCGTGCCAGGCAGCATGTCTGCGACACAGCGAGAGCGCCTCTTCGCGAAGGCGCGCACCGGAGAGGTCCGCGTCATCATCGGCTCCACCCAGACGCTCGGGACAGGCGTGTCGGTCCAGGAGCGTCTCGCCGCGACGCATGACCTGGACTGTCCGTGGAGGGCCTCCGACCTCGACCAGAGGCTCGGCCGCATCCGCAGGCAAGGTAACTCGTTCGCCTCCTGCGACTGGTTCAAGCCCATGGCCTTCCGCTACGCCACAGTCGGGACGTTCGACGCCTACCTGTACCAGACGACAGCCCGTAAGGGCGCCTTCGTCAGCCAGGTGATGACGAACGACAACCCGCTCCGCGAGGCCGCAGAGCTATCCGACGTGGTCCTCACGCTCTCGGAGATGAAGGCCCTGGCCTCCGGCAACCCCGCAGTACGCCGCCGTCTCGAGCTGGACAACGAGGTCAAGTCGCTCCAGTACAAGCGCAGCGCCTGGTCTCGCGAGATCGACGCGGCCAAGTCCAGGCTCGAGAAGGACGTGCGTCCCATGACGAAGCAGCTCGAGAAGGAACTTGACGGCGCGAACGAGCTTCTCGCGAGCCTCAGTGAGGTCGAGCGGATGCGCGTCGCGACGGACGACGATCACTACATCGGCCTTCAGGTTAGCGTCGGCAACGAGACCTTCGGCATGGACAAGGAGTCGGTCGCCAAGGCCAACCAGGCGCTCGGCGAGGCATTCTCGAAGGCACGGTTCATGGAGGACCTCGCCGACGTGGGGCGCATCGGCCCCGTCGTCGTCGGGCTCGTATGGAGGGCGTCGTCGCCCAACGAGCTTGCCACCCCACGCATCAGCATCACATGCGTCGACGGCGCCATGGTCAACACCGTCCTTCCCGTGAGGCCCGTGAACACCGCCATCCCGCATTCCGGCGGGCCTGTGGCACAGGTCATCAATCTCATCGAGGACTCCAAGCTCACGATCGCGCGCAAGCAGCGGACCTATGCGCGCTTCAAGGGCGAGGAGGAGGACCTCGTCGCAAGGACGTCCAACCCCGTATGGCCGCTCGAGGAGGAGCTGGCCCGCAAGGTCGCGGAACTCGAGGCCATCCCCATAGACACTACGGCCGCACTGAGCGAGGCGGAGCAGTATCCACACATCTCCGACGTGTACTCGATGCTCTCCACAGGCTCCGTGGTCAACCTCGGCGGCATTGAGGAACAGCGACCGGACCTCGAAGAGGCGGAATTAGTGGCCAATTACGGGCGTCAGCTCGCAGCGGCGCGGCTGTAAGAAAGGATCTAGCAATGGCAGAAGTCAGCTTCAAGGCCCTCATCCTGACGGAAGCTCAGCTCGCTGGCGAAGAGGCGGTACCTCCAGTACCCGACGGCCTTTCCGACCCGACTAAGGCCTGGCCGGTCCTCGAGGTGATGGCATCGAGCTTCGCAGACTCGGTCGTCATCCATCGTATGGACGACCATGACGAGCTCCTGGTGTTCCTCATGTCACGCGGACAGGCATACGCCCGCGACGCCGAGGGCCTCACTCCACCGCATCGGCTGACCGCAGAGGAACTGGACTCGCACCTGAAGGCAGCACCCGCTGGCGGCATTGCCGCCGTGCCCTGGTCCACACCCCTCGTCCCAGGCGTGCGTGCCGCTAAGGCCTTTCTATCGCTGTTCGAAGACGAGACCTTCCGTCGGCTCGCCCAGTCTTCACAGGTGATCGCGGAGTACGGCATTGGTCCAGAAGCAATGCGCGACAAACCGATGAGCGAGGTAATAAGACATCAAGGCAAGGGAACCACCAAGGCCATCATGGCGGCGGTGGCATCTCACGTCGGCACGCAGGGGGCAGCCGCGGCTCTCGGACAGGCGCTTGGCCTTCGGTCAGCCTGGACGCGCGATGCTGACATCGCGACTGATGCGGGATGCAACCTCATCAAGTATCATGACGCGCTCGACGTGTTCGAGAATCCCGAGCCGATTGTCGACCTCTCGCACCGTTTCGGTCTCGACACGAGCCGCGAGTATCTCAAGAGGTACCTCGGCCTCGCCTCCCGAGACACCTGGCTCATCGAGCAGGCCTCGCTCAGGGACTTCCTCGACATCACGGAGCGCCTCGACGTGAAGATGAAGCCCAACGCGTTCCTTACCTACGCGACCGACCAGCGCGCAGCGCAAGGCGCCAACATCTTCGACGGAACCCACTGGCTGGACCTTTGGGCAGACACCCTCGCCATGCAGGACCTCGTCCACGGACAGGTGGACGACAAGTATCCCCAGGAGCTCATGGTGGCCCATGACCAGCTCATACGTGAGGCCGTAAGAGTTCGTCACGCGATTCAGCAAGACGATGACCAAGGGCAGGTGACCCGCAGTCCGTTCGAGATACATCGAGACGAGCTTGCGGAGAACTCCTACCATGACGAACATTACATCATCAGGCCGCCACATGACGTGCAGGAGATGCTCGACGAGGCGCGCCAGCAGCAGAACTGCCTTGCAGGATATGTCAAGGCGTTCGAGCATGGGGACACGGACATCTACCTCATGCGCCGAACCTCGAGCCCAGACACGCCCTGCGTCACCGTGGAAGTCCGCGACGGGAGGGTGCGGCAGGCGTTCCAGAGGGCTAACCAACGGCTGACAGAAGAGCAACAGGAATGGTTCGACTCCTGGTGCGACAACCATCACATCAACCGAGACCGCTACGACCGTGCACTCTGGGTTGGCATCGAGTATCGTGACGACGCAGCTCCACGACATGTGGACCCCCTCGTCGCGGCCCAGAGGCAGGACCGCGTGACAAACAGACCGGGCGCATGGCGCAGATGAGGCCTTCACACTGAACTGTAGCTTAACAAGAAGAACAAATAACATACCCCCGCAGGATGACAGTGTGCCTGAGGGGGTATGTCGCTCTCTGGTGCTCGAATGTCAATAGAGGCTAATGGCGTCGCCTTTGACGTGCCTTCGCATGCGGAATGGAAAGGAAGCGGTCAAGGTCGACCCAGTTCGACTTGGCCGGCTCAACAGCGGGGACGGCCTTGGGTGCTTGGCCATCACCATCAAATGCACGCACCTCCCTGGTCGCCCTTACCTGGTCCGCGATTTCCCTCATGTCCAAAGCGTCCTTTCGCATGACGATTGCCAACTCCTGCCTAACGATGATGCCTACGCGAGAGAATCCGCTGGACCTCCAGGTGTCCGCTGATGATGCTCTCAATGCCGCCGAACGTGCCGTTGACGCGGCTGACCTCATCGTCACTGAGGTCACGGATGTCGCCCTCGAGATCGTAGGCGGCTGCCACGAAGGTCCCGAACAGTACGGAGTAGAGGTCGCCCTCCTTGACTACCGTCGAATAGTCCATCTGAGAGATATAGCCTATCTCCTCCATTCGCTTGTTCGCATAGACAGCACGGTTCGGCATAGACCTATTGCTGAGTCCTTCCTCGTTGACCCAGATGAGGGGCTCGTCTCCGAAAAGCGGATCGAACGCCTCGATATATCCACCGACAAGCTCCTGCAGCGCGCTCAGGTAGCTACCACTGGAATCCGGTTCGATTCGCGTAAGCTCAGGCTCTTCCCCCGGCCTCACTACCATGACCTTGACACCATCAACCAT
>JAFUBJ010000585.1 GCA_017460265.1 Atopobiaceae bacterium
ATAGGGCACATCGCCCTCGGGGTCAATCGCTAAGGGATTGTCGCTCTTTGGCATGAAGCGGCCGGAGGTATCGTGCACATCTTCAATCTCCGTGTAGTGCACCTCAGCGTTCGTCTGGAGCAGGCGCGCCACCACAGCTTCGCTTGCGAGGTCGGGCTGGATGGAGTCGTTCTTGGCGTTGGTGAACCAGGTTGGGGTCTTTGCGAGCTCAACGATCTCGTCATCAGACAGATACTGGCTGTAGTACGCCTCCGAGATGGGGAAGCCCGCCGCAAAGTAGCCAGGGTGGGCAATCATCTCTGCGACGCTCATGTAGCCTCCCGCCGAGCAGCCTCCAATGAGGATCTTGGCGGGATCGATGGACGAGTTGGCCTGTGCGAACGCGTCGATGAGCTCGAAGAGGCTATCAAGGTAGATGGATGAGCTGGCTCCATACATCTGCACGTCGCCGTTCATGTCACCTTCGCTGCCCGTGCACCAGTTGGTACCCGCGGGAGCCTGAGGAACGAGCACGTACGCGCCACCGATAGTCTTCTGGAAGTCCTCACCGCTGAGCGCCGTCACCTCGGCACCGCCCACCACGGCAATCTGTGGGTCAGTGCCGCACTCGCCGCCGCCGTGCAGCCAGATCACCAGCTTGTCGCAGGTCGCATCCTCGGGTGTGAAGAACGCGTAATGGAACTCGGTGCCATCGGCACTCGTGAAGGTGGGCGTGAAGTCCCAACCCTCCACTGCCGGGCAGACTTTTCCAGCCCCAGACACGTCAAGGTTTCCGCTCGCGTCGAGGGAAGTCACGGAGCCATCGGGCGACGTGAGAGTCGCGCCCTCGGCAAGCGCCACCGTAAGGGTGTAGGGGTCTTCCCAATGGGTGGCGGAGTCGGTCATGCTGTAGATGGTCGCGCCACCCTCGGCAGGCGTGATGTCCATGCAGATGGTCACGAAGCTTGACGCCTCTTCCACCTTGTTGCCTGCCTCGTCAGAGACGTAGGCGTCCAGGATGGTGCGCTGCGTCGTTACGGGCCCTATCTCAAACGTCTCAAAGTCGATGAATGCGTCCTTCTCCTCGGTGACGACGAAGCACGATGCATCAACGGAGTCAGGCTCGATGGCGTGGTCGAGCTCGACGATGGTGCGCGAGACGCTCACGCCCCAGTCGTCTGGCTGCAGGTAGGCCTTCTGGGACCCCGTTGCGGAGATTTCCGGCACCGCGCTGCTTGCAGCGGAGTTACCGCACCCTGCCAGAAACGCCATGGATGAGACCACGCCTGCGCCAAGGACAAACGACCTGCGATTCATCTTCATATCCCCGTTCCGCCTCTCCTCTAGATTGTGGGACCTTCTTTTGTCGACTGTCTTGAATAGTTTCGACAATGGCAATATATGATAAATGACTGTTTGAGTCAATTACTATTCAGAAGATTTTGACTAATTGCTTCGTTTTTGGTTTAATCAGTCATAACACGCAGCAGAAGGAGGCCCCATGAACGTACTTGACACCATCGATCTCACGAAAGACCAGTTCACCAGGGCGGACTGGGCCGTCTACAACGTCATGTCGGCCGATTGGGTGCGCGTCTTTCGCAACTCCTCAAACGCGCTCGCCAAGGAGTACGGCCTCTCGCAGGCCTCAGTCGTGAGGTTCTGCAAGCGGCTCGGCTTTGAGGGATATACCGACTTTAGGCTCGCGCTGTACAACGCCATCCAGAGCGAGCAAGAGACCGAGGAGGCCGAGACCAAGGCAGACTGCCTCAAGCGTCTGATAGACCTCATCTCTGCCTCCGACGAAGACGGAGCCTATGATTCCTTCGTGCAGAAGCTCGTCGACGCCGGGATGGTGTGCACGATGGGCGTCCACCGCAGCGCACTTCCCGCGCAGCTCCTGATGCTGGAGATGCGACTCCATGACAGGGCGTCGTTCTTCCTCCCTCAGGACCAGCAGGGCGCCTTTGGCGCGGGCTTCTCGCGTAACGGGCTGGTCGTGTTGTTCTCAGAGGCGGGCGACTCCTCAAGAGATGGAGTGGAGCAGATCGCCAGCTTCCCGAAGGAGCTCAGGCCCACGATGGCGCTCGTCTGCATGGACGCCAAGCACCCCCTGCGCAAGTACTTTGACGAAGTCATCGTCTTGCCCAGCAGCAGCAACCAGCAGATGCCCGCACGCGTCGATCCATCGACGGTGTTCAGCTTCTTTGTCGACCTCGTATCGTCGCACGTCGCGGCGCACATAGGCAGCACGAGAAAGTAGAAAACCCCTATCCTATCCGCCTCTCGTCAACCCGTGAAAGGACCTTCACATATGCTCATCAGCCAAGCCATAGCTAATATCAAGAGCTTCTGCCTCGGCGTCGCCGCCGGTAAGCCCATTGATGGCGCCACGACGCGCGATCAAATCCTTTGGGGTGATTCTGAGCAAGAGCTCACCGGCGTGGTCACCTGCATCTGGGCAAGCGCGGACGTCATCCGCGAGGCGGCGGTACGAGGCGCCAACCTTATCGTGAGCCACGAAGCGCTCTTCTGGAACCACGGCGATCACACGGACTGGCTCGAGAAGCAGGGCAACGAGACGTTTCTGGCCAAGCGCGCACTGCTTGAAGAGCACGGCATCTGCGTGTGGCGCTTCCACGACTTCATCCATTCCGGCGTGCCCGTGCGCCTCTTTGACGGGTGGGCCGTGCAAGGCCTGGCCGAGGTTGAAGCAACCGAGGGCTGGACCGACGGCATCTTTGCCCCGCTCGCGGCAAAGCTCGGCTATACGCCCCTGCCTGAAATGGGCCCCGGCATTCTCTTCTGTGGCTGCGAGGTTGATGGCATCACCGCACACGAGCTCGCGCAAGAGTTGGTGGAGAAGCTCGGCCTTACTGGCACGAGAATCGAGGGAGATCCCACCACCGTGGTGCACCGCGCCGCTGTCGCCATGCACCTTTTGGGGTATGTGGACAACCAGGTGATCAGTCTGGCCGCACGGCACAACATTGACTGCCTGCTCTGCATGGACCGTACCGACTACACAGCAGCCCAGTGGGTACGCGACTCCTGCCAACTAGGACGCAAGCGTGCCATCATCGACGTGGGTCACTTCAACATCGAGGAGCCCGGCATGGAAGCGTGTGCTGGCTGGCTAAGTGAGGCGATTGGCGACGCGAACATGCCGGTCAGCTTCGTCTCCGCTGGTGACCCCTTCACCTACGTGCAGCGCGGGTAAGCGTAAGCGTTTTTCGTTTCGAGCCAGCATAATCGAAGGCATCGGCCCTTCCAAGCATGACATATCTGAGATACAGGAGCGTATTGGCACCATTGAAGTCCTAGGTGCAGGAAGCGACCAATGCCAATCGAGGGCGTTCTTCATTCCTGATTGCTCGCCCCGTCGATTTGGCAAGCAGCCTAGATTGTCTGGGTGACTGTCTGATGCAATTCCTCGCAATTGCGTTGGATTTGGCAGCCAAAGGGCACGCCCTCTTTCCAGCTCGGCAAAGAGGGGCGTGTCCCTTGGCTGCCGCCGTTTACCCTGGCTAGTCCGCGCAGGTCACCCGCAGGTTGCGGAAGAGCCCGTCGGTACCGTTGTCCACGTAGAGGCCCACGCCGCCGCGCGCGCCGGCGCCGGCGAACATCTCGGGCACCACCAGGGCAGGCGTCTCCATGTCGTCCACGTAGAACTTGGCGCTGGCACCGCAGATCTCGGCCTTGAGATGAATCCACTCGTCCATCTCGATGTCGGCCTTGGCCTCGTAGTCGGCGATGCCCCGCTCGCGGAAGTACGCGAAGGTGTAGCCGGGGTATGAGAAGTACTGCATGGTGTGGATGCGGCGCTGCGGCTCGGTGCAGCTGCGGCCGTTGCGCGGACGCACGTAGAAGCCCTCGAAGCGGTCGTCGTCCTCGCTCGCGCGGAAGACGAAGCCGATGAAGCCGCGGCAGTCGACGTCGGCCCAGTGCATGAGGCGCGCGCTGACGTCGACCTCGATGGTGCCGTCGTGGAAGTCGCTCCCCGCGAGGCGCGCGTAGGTGGCCACATCGGGCTCCATGTTGTCCTCGGGCTTGATCACGCGCAGCACGGTCGCGCCGTCCGAGGCGGAAAGCCCCGCGTCGACGCCCACGGGCACGAAAGCCTGGTCCTGGAAAAAGATACTGTTGGTCATGCCGTTCTTCTCCCTTCATGCTGTCCGTCAAGGTAATCATATGTGAGATGTGCGCCTAGATGCCATCTCACAAATTGCATCGTCGATAGCTTTATTGAATCAGCGAATGCCACCTGTCCACCCAGCGCTGATCGCCAAAGTCCTCCTGCCCATACGCCTGCCGTGCCGCGCCGAGGAAGGCCGTGACTGCCCAGCCACGGTCATCTGCCCTATGGTAGGCACCGTACCAGGCGCGTGCCCTCCCCTGCCAGGTAAGCACCTTGTGGAAGGGGTCGGGCATGCTGTACATGCTCGGCACGAGCGCGTAGCCATAGCCGGCGTCCACCAGCGCATACGCCTCCGACGAGTTCGCGCACCGCGTCGTGTGTCCCTCGTCGGTCGCGGGTAGCGACGCCTGGGCGGCCACGCCGCGACGGCGTGCGCCCGGAGAGAGACTCACCACCTGCGGGAGGCCAGCCACGTCCTCGGGCCCGACGGAGTCCCTCTGTGCGAGCGGGGAGTCGTTGCGCACGACGCAGACCAGGCCGCTATGAATTCTGACATTCACGGCCACCTTCCCCTTCGATGCCTCCCCGACGCCCTCGCCCTGCAGGACACGGGCGGGTTCTAGGGCAAGATCGTGGTGACGCTCGAGTGACTGCGGCAACACCGGCACCCAGGTGCCGACTGCACAGTGACGGCGACGACGTCCCCAAGGAGGTGACATCCATGGCAGAGCTCGAGAACGTCACCGCCTGTGGCACCCCGGACCCGGCGCCCGCGTGCAGGACGCCCGACCCCGCCCCGGCATGCGGCACTCCCGACCCGGAGCCCGCGCCAGCGTGCGGCACTCCCGACCCCGAGTAGGGTCGCCTGGCCCGGTTGCCCTGCGCCACCGGGCTCTTTGAGAATACGCGACGAGAGGACCCGCCCCATGGCGCCGCACTTCCCCTTCCAGTGGCACGTCACCGACACCTGTGACCAGCGGTGCAAGCACTGCTACATCTTCGCCGAGGGAGCCCCTCCCGTCGTGACCATACCCCTCGAGACGTGCAAGCGCGTGGTCGACCAGATGCAGGAGCTCTGCGCGCGCATCGGCCGAGAGCCCTACGTCTACCTCACCGGCGGCAACCCCATCCTTCATCCTGACTTCTGGCGCATCATGGAGCTGCTGCACGAGCGCGGCATCCGCATCGCGATCATGGGCAATCCCTTCCGCCTCACGCCCGAGGTCTGCGCGCGCATGCGTGATTTGGGCTGCGTGAAGTACCAGGTGTCGCTCGACGGCCTGCGCGAGACCCACGACGCGTTCCGCAAGCCAGGGTCCTTCGACGCGACGCTCGCGGCCATCCCCGTCATCCGCGGGACCGGCATGTGGGCCAACGTGATGACCACCGTCTCGTCGAAGAACGCCTCCGAAGTCCCCGAGCTCATCGCACTCATGGCAGAGCTTGACGTGGACGTCTACGCCTTTGGGCGCTACTGCCCCACGAGCGGCCAGCGCGCCGAGGAATTCCATATGGAGCCGCTGGAGTATCGCGCGCTGCTCGTGGAGTGCCAGAGCCGCATGCGTGCCCAGAGGGAGCGCGGCGCCCGCACCCTCTACTACCCCAAGGACCACCTCTGGAAGCTGCTCGAGTGGGAGCAGGGGGCTTTCGTGCCTCCCGCGGGCGGCGACCCGCACGCCGTCCACGACGGCTGCCACCTGGGGCGCGGGTACCTCACCATCCTGCCCACGGGCGCGGTGTATGCCTGTCGCCGCATGGCGTCGCCCGCAGGCGACGTATCACGCGAGACGCTCTCGGACATCTACTTCGGCGAGCGGCTCGCAGCCTATCGTGACATCACACGCTTCGAGAAGTGCACGAGTTGCCCGCTGCATGGCTGGTGCCGGGGATGCCCCGCCGTGGCCTTTGGCTACTCTGGCGACCGACACGCGCCCGACCCCCAATGCTGGTACAACCCAAACGAGCGGCGGCAATAATCCGAGGGCGACGCACAGTCAAGGGGCCAGGTCCCAGGGAGGACCGCCCACACCGTTCGCCGATTCGTTGACCGGTCCAGACGGCCTCGTGCACTGCCCTTTGACCTCGTGGACTACCCTCCGTGCACTTTCGTGGACAGCAAACAAAAACGGCAGCTCAGAGGCCGCCGTCATTACATTTATGGGTCATAGTCATTACCCAGATCAGGTTCTAGGGTCGTGGAATTGGGTTCCACCTCTCAGCCGGGCCAAATCCCCAGCTTCCCGTGTGTGTCCATTATAGCAGAGTGCTGGTGAGGAACAAAACTGCAGGTAAAGGGCACATGTTCGGTACTGTCCAGCTTGTTCGCAGAGTACGGAACGGCCGAAAGGTGAGCGCCTGCCTCGTTCGCGACGCTATCCCAAATCCGCGTCCCCGTTGGACTGTTTGTTGGACTCCAGGCCTGAAATACCTATAAAAGGCAATGCGAGTGGGCAGCGTTTTCGAGTACAGGGGCCTTGTCTCCACACTCGATTCCGAGTCCGGCATTACTCCTACTCCAATTGGAAGACAATCTCACCTTCGCACGTCACTAATGAAGGCATGCGCTTGCAGGAGATGGTGATGAAATCGTAGCGGGGATCCTTGTTCGGGCCCTCCGCAAGATTCTCGAGCACCTCGAAGTCCACGATGTACCACTCTTCGTAATCGGGAGAATCGAGATCTTCGTCATTGTCGTCGTACTCGCCGTTCTCAAAGCAGCAGCGGTAGATGTCTCCCTCGGGAAACGCCACCTCATACGATGCCTTTAGGTGTCTCGCGCAGATGTTTGCGATGCCCTTGATGATCTCTTCATTCATGGTTTCGCCGGCCATCGTCGAGTCCTCCTCCGGTTGCGACGGTATGATATGCGCACCGTACTTGCCACAGTGTATTATCCCCCGAGTCGTCGGCAGTCGCTGAGCCTCTTCGGAACTAACCCAAGCACCGATCACCTCGCCGAAGTCAACGCGCTCTCGGTTGTTTACCAGCCACGTGTCGCTGCCCGCGAACCTGTCTATCAGTTCCTGAGCATGCCCCAAACTCCCGTGGAAGATGCTCTCCCGGCGTCGGGTCGTAGTTGTTGTGTCCTGGAATGTGCTTGCCCTGTGCACCGTTATGGAGCTCGGTGGTGAAGCCGTTCACCGTGCGAAAGCCGTCATCGTGGCTACGCATGGATGACGTCGCCTTAACCCTCCGACAGACCGTCAAACCAGTTCGTGCCGGGTCCCCGCCAAGGTTCCATAGTATTGACCTTATAAATCAATGTGTCTTCACATGAGATTGCTGGCACTGGAAGACGAACGTCAACACCAAGCCCGCGATGGCAAGCACCATGGCTGTGAAAAAGGCGGGAAGATATGATCCAAAAGCGCCGTAAAGCATGGTCATGATGGTGGGTCCGAAGAAGCCCGCCACAGCAAATCCTATGAACATGATGCCGTAGTTGACGCTGTTGTTCTTTGCGCCAAACTGGGAGGCTGTAAACCCGGGATAGATGCCCATGATCGAGCCAAAGGCAAAGCCCACCATGCACACGCCAGCTACAAACGGCACCGAATGACCACTGCCTGCAAACGAGAGAAGCACGAGACCGGCGATTGACGACACGAACACGAGGCGTATGGTTCCCACAGCTCCAAGGCGATCGGACGCAGCGCCCGCAACAAGGCGGCCAAGCGTATTGAAGACGGCGAGCGTGGAGACAACAAGCGCTGCAGAGGAGGCGTCCATCCCCACCATATCCTGCGCCATGGGCGAGGCCTGCGAGGTAATCATGAGGCCCGAGAAGGCACCGCAGAGCAGCATTGAGATCATCATCCAGAAACTAGGCTCACGTAGCATGTAACGCCAACTCAAGTCAAAGATAGGCGCAGAGACAGTTGTCAAAGAGGCCTGCCAACTTGAAGGAGCATACCCCTGCGGGCAGGCTTCGATGACAATAGAAGCCGCCAATATGGCAACAAGCATCGCTGCACCAATGATCACGAACGACTGCGTGATTCCCCGGACTGAAGTGAGCGCATTCGCGATGATGGGGACTATGACGGAGCTGATTCCGTACGAAGCGGTGGCGATGCCACCCACCAGTCCGCGCCTATCGGGGAAGAACTTGACGGCATTGGAGACGGTCGCGCCATAGACCATACCCACGCCCAAACCCACCCCCAGGCCATACGTCACGAGCAGCCATGCAACGCTCGTGGCAAAGCCAGAGGCAATCATGCCCACACCAAACAGAATGCCGCCCATACGAATGACCCATTTCGGCCCAATGCGGTCGACAATAGCCCCTCCGCTGATCATGGTGATGGGTCCCACAGCATTTGCCAAGGTAAAGACGATAGCGAGATTCGTCACCTCCTGCCCGGTTGTCGTCGTCAGACGTTCGGCCATGGGCCGGACGAACACGCTCCAGGCATAGAGCGAGCCTATGCACAAATTGACCAGGCATGATGCGGCAAGGATCATCCAGCGCCGCGAGTCGAGTTCGCGGTTCTCCATAGCAGTCTCCTCAAATACGCTTTGTTCGGACATGTTGATACGACAGATACTGCAACCACTGCCGCATCCAGACGCGCACATAGATAAGGGACGGGGCAGGCCGGCCTTACGAGGCAGCAGCCCGCCCCTCCAATCAGCCGCTCTTTGCCTGCGTACGGCGTTGCCTAGGGGGTGCCGACCACAGCCAAGGATTGGTGAGAGCTAGTCGTTCAGGCAGTCAAAGCCACTCCACGCAGGCTTGCCTTTGTATTCCAGCGCCTGCTCCTCCCCATTGAGCACGCGAACGGCGCCGGCAGCCATGGCCTCGAGTTCGAACTCGCCCGGATAGGCCGAGACAGGGGCAATCCATCCGCAGGCCTCCTCGATGCGGGCAACGAGAGTCCTGCTGTTCACCATGCCGCCACCAAGCAGAATGCCGTCGACCTTGCCATTAAGTGATGCCGCCATGGCCCCGATGCATTTGCTGATCTGGTAGCACATGGTCTCCCAGACAAGCTTTGCCGCCTCGTCGCCATCGTTGATGCGCGCCTCGACCTCACGGGCATCAGAGGTACCCAGAAGGTCCACGAAGCCTCCAGTCTTCATGCACATGCCACGGGCTTCCTTGGTGGTATGCCCCGCCTCCAGATAGTTCAGCAGTTCCGCCACGGGCACGGCGCCGCAACGCGTAGGAGCCATCATTCCCTCGCCGCCCACGATGTCGTAGCCATCAACCATGCGGCCCTGCTGATGAGCGCTGACAGAGATGCCGCCGCCGATGTGACACACGACGAAGTTGCATTCGTCGTAGCGCTTGCCCATGCCCACGGCATGCCGAATGGCCGTCTCCTTCAGGTTGAGGGCGTGCAGGTGAACGTTGCGGTAGACGCCCTTGATGCCCGTCACGCGCGCATAGTCGCAGAGCTCGTCGGTATCGGGCGGGTTGACCACGAAGGCGGGCTTGCCTCCTGCGAGCGCAGCGAACTCGTTGGCGAGCTGGCTTCCCAGGTTGGCGGGATGCTGCACACCATTGGCGCCACGGCGGGCGTGGTCGAGCATCACGTCGCCCACAGCATAGGTGCCGCCCACCAGCGAGAGCAGGCCGCCGCCACGGCCGACGAAGGCGTCGATGTCCGCAAGGGCAACATCGTTCTCGCGCAGCGTGTCGAGGATGCAGTCGCGACGGTACGGAAGCTGCTCGGAGATGCTCGTAAACTCGGCCAGCTTCGCCGCCTCATGAGCCACGTTCGAGGTGAAGACGGCCTCGTCGCCCTCAAAGAGTCCGACCTTGGTAGAGGTTGAGCCGGGATTGATGGTCAGGATGCGATAGGTCATGATTAGCTCACCGCCTGGGCACGCACGCAGCTCATGGCCACGTTGCCAACGATCTCGGACACGGGTGCGGAACGACTGCAGTCGCAGACCACCTTGGCGAATCCCTGGAGCATGGGCCCATACGCGTCTGCCTTGCCAAAGGTCTGCACAAGCTTGACGCCCACGTTGCCCACGTTGAGGTCAGGCCAGATGATGATGTTGGCCTTGCCAGCGACATCGCTCTCGCGCCGAACCTTCTTTGCGGCAACCTCGGGACGCACGGCAGAGTCAAACTGGAACTCGCCGTCAATCTTGAGGTCGGGCCTTCGCTCGTTGGCGATGCGCTTCGCCTCGAGCACCTTGTCCACGAGCGGCCCCTCTGCTGACCCGTCGGTCGAGTAGCTGAGAAGTGCCGCACGCGGATCCCAGCCCACGAGCGCCGCGACGGTGTCGCAGCAGCTGATGGCAATGGAGGCAAGCTGCTCGGCGTCGGGGTTGGCGCACACGGCGGAGTCGCCAAAGCCCAGGTACTGTCCCTCGCTGCCCTCATAGCCAGGAATGTCGAAGATGCCTACCGACGAGATGGTGTCGACGCCGTCCGCCAAGCCCACTACCATCTGGCCGGCCATGATGACGTCGCCAGTGGAGTGCGTGAGGCCGGCGAAGGTCACGTCCACATGCCCTGTAGCCTGCATCATGAGTGCCGTGTACAGTGGGTCCTTCGACCTGCGGCGCATGGTCTTCGCGCTATTGAGCGGCATGATCGCCACGTACTCCTCGATGAGGGCGGACAGCCACTCCTCGTCGAAGGCCTCGACGACCTCAATGTCATCAAGGGCAATGCCGAAGCCCTCTGCCGCAGCACGTATGCCATTGGCGTGTCCCACCAGAACGGGGGCACAGATGCCCTCATCGGCGCATTGCCGTGCCGCCTGGATGATCTTCTCCTCCTCGGCCTCGGGGAAGGCGACGCGCATGGGACGAGCCTTCGCGCGCCGATAGACGCTCTCCATGATGTCCATGGTCTTCTCCTATCTGGACTGTGCCAACGCGTATGCGCCGATCAGTCCGTCCTCATGTGTGATTGAGACAATCAGTTCCACCTGGGGACCCCATATGAGCTCGACCGCGATGGCCGTCCGCCCAAGAATCCGGGCGTGGGGGTGTCCGTCCTCGTCATCAAGCACCTCGAAGTCGCCGGGATGGAACTCTTCCTTGCAATCGGAGACAGCCTTGTACAGCGCCTCCTTGGCACAGAACCGAGCAGAGAGGTAGTCGTAGCGATCGCTCCTCTGGTGCGCCTGGGCGCGCTCCGCCTCCGTGAACGCCCGCTCGTAGAACGCGTCGCCAGGCACGAGCGCACTTCTGGACAGCCGCGAGAGACGCAGCAGGTCAATGCCCACGCCCAAGACCATCTCGCCACCTCCTGCCCTCGTCGGAACAAAGAGAGGGGCGGGAACACATACCCCGCCCCTCGGGAGCACCTGACTAGTCGGTCAAGCCGTACTTGATGTCACCGTCTTGATACTTGGGCGGAATCACCGGAATCTGCAGGTAGGAGTCGTACTGGCCTCCAGAGTGGATGATGTGGTCGCCCTTGTTGAGCGTCTCCCACATGAGCGGCTCGAACCAGCCCTCACGGATGTAGCGCCCAGCCACCTGCACACGCAGGCCCTGTCCCTTGTGCCAGAAGCGGCTGTGGGGAACAATCTCGATGTCCACGGGGACGATCTCGCCGGGAGCGAGCTTCTCTTCCTTAAGATGGCTCTGCACGGGCTGGAACTTGGTGGACTGCGCCTCGTCCAGGGCGCGATGGCTCACGCGCATCTTGCCCCAGGCGCCCGGGTGCGGCTCGCCCAGGACCGTGACGGGCAGCCACTCGCCCTTGGTGTCGAGCTTCTGGATATTGACGAACATGTCCATGTCGTCGTTGCCGTCCGCCTCGACCCACAGGCGGAGCTTCATGTAGCCGGTGATCTCGACATCCTCGCCAAAGGTGATGTCGAAGTTGGCGACGCCGTCGTTGCCGTCGTAGCGGTAACTGCTCTCGACCTCCACCGGATCCCAGGAGAGGGCGTTGCTTCCGGCATCGAGGTAGAGCCTCTTGTACTTCGTGCGGCGCAGCGGGAAGCGGTCCTCAGGACGGTCCTTGGCGTACAGGAACTCCTTGGCGTCTTGGACCTCGATGCGCACGTGCGGCGTGGACTCCCAGCAGTTGTGGATGTCCTTGAGGTAACGGTCATAGAACATCTTGAGCTCGGCGAGGTGCTCGCGGTCGTAGCCATCGGGCCACTCGAACTCGCGATGCGCGCGCATCCACTTCTTGCGCGTCTTGATCTTGCGGAAGCCCTGGAAGGCGCCCCGCAGATGGAAGTGGTTCCAGCAGGCGGTGCAGTAGACGGGAATGCTGATCTTTGAGAAGTCGGGGATCTTGTCCTCCCAGTACTCGTTCATGAGCGAGGAGCGCTGTGCCATGGCCACCATGTCGTCGACGCCGTTCTCGCCGGTGACGGAGCCCACGATGAACTCGTTGAACGTGTAGGCGGAGATGCCGCCCTCAAACATGTTCTCGCGGTAGATGTCGCTCGTCCCCTCCCAAGGCGCGATGCACTTGAGGTGGGGCGGCTGCTCGGCGGCGATGCGCCACTGGCTCATGGCGACGGCGGAGTTTCCGCTCATCCCAACATTGCCGTTGCACCACGGCTGCTCGGCGATCCACT
Source organism: Atopobiaceae bacterium (assembly GCA_017460265.1). Lineage (GTDB taxonomy): Bacteria > Actinomycetota > Coriobacteriia > Coriobacteriales > Atopobiaceae > UBA1367. The sequence goes on from JAFUBJ010000585.1 coordinate 12,631, forward strand.
CGATGAAGTCGTAGCCATCACGCGCGTCCTGGGTGCCGAAGCAGTTGACGTCGCCTTCGGAGTGGCCCACGCCACGCGGGTCGACGTTGGCGATGGCGTAGTTCTGGTAGCACCAGTACATGGGGTCGGGTGACTCGAACTTGGCCATCTTGGACACGGTGCCGGGTGCCACGCCCATAATCTGCCACTCGCTCATGCCCTCGCCCGGGCGCTTGCCGTAGAAGCTCCAGGAAATGAGCACGGGGACCTTCTCGTCGGTGTCGGGACGGAAGATGTCGGTGTAGATGGTGATGCCGTCGCGCATCTTCACGGCAACGTCCTGCTCGCAGATGATGCCGGGCGCTGCCTCGTAGGTGCGGGGGTTGAGGGCGGGGCACACGCCCATGCCCATGGCGTTCATGCCGGCGCCGCCAGCGTCGCGGTTCTCGAGCGACGGGTCGATGGGCGTCTTTGCCTTGCGGTAGATGGTCTCAATCTCGACACCATTGAAGGTCTCAATCTTGGTGAAGCGCTCGGGTTCGGGCATCTGGGGCATTCCTTCTGGCATTTCAAGCTCCTTTCAAAGTGTAGGCTCACCTACCCCGGCATTACCAAGGAGTGCCGGTTTCGTTTCACATGCGTATGAATTGGGTCTTAGCGAGAATACGAAGAACTCACGACATCAAAGATGTTATTCTTCCTCACAAAGCTCTGCGATGTAGTCGGCAGCCATGCCCACGGTGGGACGACGACGGAACTCCATGAACGAGATCTCGACGTCAAACTCGTCCTCGAGGAAGTTTGTCATCTGGCTCACGTTGCCGGAACGGGCGCCAAGGTCCTCGATGAAACGGGTGTCTTCGGTAATCTCATCTGGGGTTTTGCCAAAGAGTTGGCAGCAGCGCTGCGTGATCTTCTCCAGGGCCTCTTCGCGAACATCCATTATTGTCTCCTTCTCGCTCGTTGTGCGATACCTCCTGACAGCTATAAATCTACGAGCAGCCACACGTCTTTACAATGTTGTCGCTTACAGAGTACGACGCTTATAATTACATTGTTTTGTGAGCGTTCACAAAGGGGATGATATGGAAGTCAGCAAGATTGTCGCGCAGCTCGGTGAGTTTGGAATACAGTCAATACGGGTTTGTGACACGCCTACCTACATTCAGACCCACAAGATGCTTGCGCCCAAAAAGGCAAGCTTCTATGAAGCTTGCCTCTATGTGGGCTTCTCATCGCAGCTGCCCGAACACCTCGAGACGGAAACAAGGGCAAGTATCATCTGCATCGACGATGGCCCCCTACCCGAACAGATTCTTGATGCCCCCGAGCTGAACCTCTATCTGCTTCCTTCTGGGGTGAACCAGTTTGACGTCCTCAACAAAATCGCAGACATCCTCATCGATGAGGCATGGATCGTCGCCTCCATGCGCCGCATCCTCGACGACCTCTATGTGGGCTCCGGCCTGCAGGCACTCGCTGACACCGCATCTGATGTTTTTGGCAACCCTGTCTTTGTCAACGACTCTTCGTTCAAGCTGCTAGCCATGCCCCAGAGCGTAACCTTCCAAGACTTTCAGCTGGAGGAACAGAAGGAGCTCGGATACATCCATCCCGAACTCGTCGAGGCGATGCGCCGGGACGGGATAGACTTCGAGATGGGGTCCCATCACGCCAGACCTTTCCTCTTTCCACGTCCTGGCACCAACGAGACCTGGCTCTTTACCGGCATCCGCCTACACAACATCTCGGTCGGCTTCATTGGCATTCCCGACCTCAACCATCCACACACCTCGCGTGATCTCGAGCTCCTTGAGCGGTTCTCGAAGATCATTGCCGTCGAGATGGAGAAGGACGACTTCTACCGCGATTCGCGCGGAGCCAAGTTTGGTTATCTGCTCTCCGACCTGCTGTCAGGCAAGGTCCACAGCCAACACACCATCGACCAGCGGGCACGAAGCGTGCGTTGGACCGTACATAGCTGGAAACGCATCCTGACGATTGCCGACCCAGGTGGCTTCATAAGTGCCGAGCGTTCTCAGCACATCGCACAACGCGTCCAAAGCATCGTTTATGGAGCGAGATGGACCACATTCCGCCACAATCTCGTCTTCTTCTTGAGTGCTGATGAGCGGGAGCTGCCCTCGCACGACAGCCTCAACGAGCTCATCGGGTTTTTGAAGGCGACCAATCTTGCGGGGGGCATGAGCATGCCCTTTGACGACCTTGCCGAATCGCCCCGATACTACCGGCAGTCTGTCCGCGCAATTGACGCAGGACTTCTCGCACGTAGGGCGGGCCCGATCTTTGAGTATTCCGCCATGCTGACCTATTACGCCGCGCAACAGCTGCTCAAGCGAAACAATGCCGACGAGTTCTGCCCCGAGCCCATCCTGACGATTCGGGCATACGACGAACGTCATGGAACGGAACTCTGCGAGACACTCGAGCAATACCTTCTCCATGTTGGTGATCCCGTCGCGGCAGCCAAGGCGTTGCATGTGCACAGAAACACATTGCTTTACCGCATAAACAAGGTTCGAGAGCTCACCAACATGGATCTTTCTGACGGAAATGAGCGTCTCGCCGCACAACTCTATTTCAGACTGGAGGAATGCCGGCACGGCACGCTCCAGATGGAGCGAGGTGGAGCATAATGTATGGGCATGTATGTCGTACTATTTGCAACAATGGAATAAAAGAAGAGGCACGACAGCTTAGGTCATCGTGACCAGTAAGTACACCAACGAGAGCATCTGGGGCTTGAAGACTTGAGGATGCTTTCAGTGGGTATGATGCTATCGGATAGACCTGCCCCACGAAGCATCTGTCCCCAGGTCGTGTGTTACGGAGTGCGCAGAACCATCCACTACTGGCCCGACTCTGCTCGTCGGCTTGCAACGCCTTCCGCTATAGACGAGCTCCTTCAAGCCCACACGTCGGTGGAGCTCAAGCGCGTGCTCTTGACCTCGTCGATCATGACTGCTCTCCTCCTGCCCAGGGGGCGGATTCGACCAGCCGCCGAAGCGCCGTCTCGATGTCACCAGCCGGGTGTGTTTGAGCTGCGGAGGCTGGCCGCACGTGGTCGGTC
>JAFUBJ010000586.1 GCA_017460265.1 Atopobiaceae bacterium
CCTTAGGGACAAAACTCTTGAACCGTCTTTCCCCTTTGGCATATCAAGGCTTTTGCCGCTTGGGACGTTGTCTAAACTAAAGTCAGCCGCAGAAGCACAAGAGAGGGGAGAGCGAAATGGCTATTCACATCGTTGAGGAGGCAGAGCGTTGCCTGGGATGCAAGAAGCCGCAGTGCCAGCAGGGCTGCCCGGTCCACACCAACATTCCCGAGGTGATTCGCCTCTTCAAAGATCGCAAGATCAACGATGTCGGAGCGATGCTCTTCGAGAACAACCCCATGAGCGCCGTGTGTTCGCTCATCTGCAACCATTCGGCCCAGTGCGAAGGCCATTGCATCCGAGGCCGCAAGGACTCTCCCGTGCACTTCTCGGCCATCGAGAACTACATCAGTTCCAACTACCTCGACCGCATGAGGCTTGCCGCAGGTCAGCCTACGGGAAAGCGCGTGGCCGTGATCGGATCTGGCCCGGCTTCGCTCGTGGTGGCCATGAAGCTGGCCCTCGCGGGCGTTGAGGTAACCGTCTTCGAGCGCCAGCCCGACGTGGGCGGTGTGCTGCGCTACGGCATCCCCGAGTATCGTCTGCCAAAGAGTCTCATCTCCAAGTATCGCGACCGTCTGGACGACCTGGGCGTGCGTGTGAGGCCCAACACCACCATCGGCGAGGCCATCGACATCGACGACCTCTTCCGTGACGGTTACGATGCGGTTTTTGCCGGTACGGGTACGTGGCGTGCCAAGACGGCGGGTGTGCCAGGCGAGGCCGGAGGCAACGTGCTGTTTGGTATGGACTACCTAGTCAGTCCCGACACATGCTCCATCGGTGACCGCGTTGCGGTGATTGGGGCAGGTAACACTGCCATGGACGTGGCGCGCACGGCTCTGCGTCAGGGTGCGCGTGAGGTCACGCTGTACGCGCGCAGCAAGCATATCTCGGCAAGCACCGACGAGCTTGAGTATGCGCAGCTTGACGGTGCCGAGCTGGTGGTTGGCAAGGCCATAGCCTCCATTGACGACACTGGAGCCACCTTCCGCACGGCCATCTTCGACGAGGACGACAAGGTGATCGGTTACGAGGATGAACTCGACCACGTGGAGTGCGACACCGTGATTGTCGCGGTGAGCCAAAAGCCAAGAAACGTCCTCATCACCACGACCGAGGGGCTAGAGGGCGACGAGCGTGGCCTTTTGATAGTGGATGAGTCCGGCGCGACTACTCGTCCCGGCGTCTTTGCGGCGGGAGATGTGGTGACTGGCCCCAAGACCGTGGTTCATGCGGTTGAGGCCGCCAAGCGTGCTGCAGACGGCATGCTTGCGTATCTGGGTGTGAGCACTGAAAAGGCTGAGGATCAGGCTCTGTAGGCAACAAAGCCCATTGCCTGTCACTCTTGTCGGCAAGGCACCACGAAGCGTCGCGGTGCCTTGCCGACAATTTGTTTATCTTCCCAAGAGTTGCTTCAAGTCCCATGCGTCTGCCAACAATTGGCCGCCCTCTGCGTTGGGGTGAAGGTGATCGCCCAAATGGATTCCCTCGTGGAAGTACCAGCCGTCCTCATGCTGGTCCCGTACTACGGCCTCGGCGTCAGAGACGTAGTCAAAGAGCTCGTCGTTGCTGCGAATCCAGTCGTTGAACTGCAGACGCAGGTCTTCCATCTCACGTGTGTAGACTCCCATGGTGCGTGCCACACCTAAGCGCGCCCTGCCGGTTGCACAGGCGCACGCGCACCTGCTCGCCCGAGATGGAAGCAACAAGGGGAAATGCCACCGTCTTGTACCAGCCAAACGCCTTGCCTCCCATCGGGAATCCCGTCATGGCCTGGTGCCAGACCCGGACCAGTGCTTTTCCTCCATGTTTCCGTCCCTTCTCGTGTCGCGTGGGACCACAGGGTCCGACCCTCTGGTCCCAACTTCTGATAAACAAAACCGCAGATAGACGGGTACATCATTTTTGGTCGTACCACCAAAAACGGGACCTTCAGAAAAGGACATCGCCATAACCTCCAAAATGTGGTACAAACGGCAGATCCAAGGTTCAGGACTACTCGTGAACGGCTTTACGGGCGACTACGGACCAGGATTGCCAGCCCTCTAGGTTCGCGTCCTCTTGAGTGGGCACTTACAGCTGCTCTGAGCACATTACCGTCCTTCGGACCAGGTTCCTGTCCTCTCTAGCGGACGGGAGCTCGCGTTGCCTGCGAACCTCTCAATGTATCTGCTATGCTTGAAGTGGCAGTTTGTTTATCAAGCGAAGGGAGTGTCATGGACTACAAGCAGCTGAAAGCCTTCCCCGACGGGTTCCTGTGGGGAGCGTCTTCGTCGGCATACCAGTGCGAGGGTGCCCACCTTGAGGATGGCCGCACGCTCTGCGTGAGCGACACCGCGCCGGTGCCGAGGGCTACACCGACTTCAACGACGGCGTCGACCACTACCACCGCTTCCGCGAGGACATCGCCCTCATGGGCGAGATGGGCTTCAAGGAGTTCCGCTTCTCCATCTCGTGGCCGCGCATCCTGCCCGAGGGAAAGGGCGAGCCCAACCCGCTGGGCGTTCGGCACTACCACGAGGTCATTGACGAGTGCCACAAGTACGGCATCGAGCCCGTGGTGACGCTCTACCACTTTGACCTGCCCCAATGTCTGCAGGACGAGTATGGCGGCTGGGCCTCTCGCCAGTGCATCGACGACTTCGTGGAGTACTGCCGCATCTGCTTTGCCGAGTATGGCAGCAAGGTCAAGTACTTCCTTACCATCAACGAGCAGAACATGATGGCCCTCTTCCAGGGCGACCAGTACGGTAGCCCCAAGGGCCAGTGGCAGGCCAACCACCACATGCTGGTGGCGCAGGCCAAGGCCATGGTCCTCTGCCATGAGATGTGTCCTGACGTGTGGATTACTCCTGCTCCCAACATCACGGCCATTTACCCGGCAAGCTCGAGCCCCGAGGACAACCTGGCCGCCATGGATTGGGACCAGCTGCGCAACCGCCTCTTCCTGGACACCGCCGTCTTTGGCGAGTACCCCGAAGCCCTCTGGAACTGGTGGAGCGACCAGGGCATCGCGCCCGACGTGGAGGACGAGGACTGGGTGGCGCTCAAGGACGCCCACCCCGACTTCATCGCGTTTAACTACTACGGTGCCGGCTGCGCCAAGTACGTTAACGAGGAGGAGGGCCAGCGCGTCATTGAGGAGGCCAAGGCCAAGGGCGGGCGCATTGCCTTCATGACCGGTCTCATGACCTATCCCGGCCTGGCCGCCAACGTGAGCAACCCGCTGCAGAAGACCACCAGCTACGGCATGGGTGTGGACCCCGTGGGCCTGCGCATCACACTGCGCCAGCTCTGGGAGCGCTACCAGCTTCCGCTGCTCATCACCGAGAACGGCTGCGGCGTGCGCGACGAGCTGGTATGGGAGGACGGCGAGCCGCGCATTCACGACGACTATCGCATCGACTACCTGCGCCAGCACATCGTGGCGTGCCAGGAGGCCATCACGGACGGCGTGGACCTTATGGGCTACAGCCCCTGGAGCGCCTTCGACCTCATCTCCACGCACGAGGGCATCACCAAGCGCTACGGCCTCATCTACGTGGACCGCGACGAGTTTGACCTCAAGGAGATGAAGCGCTACCGCAAGGACTCCTTCTTCTGGTACCAGAAGGTCTGCCAGAGCAACGGAGCCGAGCTCGGATAGGTTAGGGAAGGCATAATGATACGTGTGTCGCCTCACGGGGGCGGGTACAACCCACGTGCCACATAGGCTCTTATGGTGCTCGTATCCGTAGTTGCCGGAGGGCCGTGCTCCATGAGTGGAGAGCACGGGCCCTCCGATCTTGTTTTAGGCCACCAAGAAGTTCATCACCAGGCTCACCATCAGCTCCTTCTCCTGCGCTCGAGACTCAGCCAACATGATGGTGAGTGCCACAAGCACCTCATCTGCCAGCAGTTTGTTGCCCGCTTCGTCAAAGAGAAGGCCGTTGCGGTCGAGGAAGTACAGGAAGATTGCTGCCGCGATGCGCTTATTGCCGTCGAGGAAGCTGTGGTTCGTGACGACGAAGTATCGAAGGGTGGTTGCCTTCTCCTCGACTGTGGGATAGGCGTCCTGTCCAGCAAAGCTGGCATAGATGTCACCGATACTTGCACGGAAGGAATCGTCTTTCTCCAAGCCAAAGAGGTCAGACTCATTGCCAAAGCGCATACGTGCAATCACCTCGCGGCATTCATCATAAGTGAGGACGTACGCCTTGCGGGACCCATTAGGACGAAGGACAGCTTGGTGGTCGTAGTCATCGAGCAGGTCAAGCGCACGGGCATAGCTCTGAACGATGTCGAGCACCTGACGGACTGACAGGTCCCCTTCGGGAAGGCGAGCCACGATGCTCATGGTCTGTCCGAGCTCGCGTAGGCGGCGTTCGTCAGCGGCATAGCCTTTGGTTATATAACGATGGAGGACGTTGTTTGCCCAGGCTCTGAACTCGACGCCGCGGTGCGACTTGACCCGATATCCGACGGAAAGAACAACGTCTATGCCATAGTGCTCAACTTGGTACGTTTTGCCGTCCGCAGCAGTTGTCGCAAATTTTGCGACAACTCGCTCCCTGCTTTCTGAGAGCTCTTCCTTCAAGGCATTGTTTACGTGCTTTCCAATGGTCTTGATATCTCTTCCAAAGAGTTGAGACATCTGACGGCGGCTAAGCCATGCTTCGCCTTGAGCGAGATCAACTTCAACGGGCAGTGTAACCATGCCGTCGTTCGACTCGAACAGAACCAGTTCAGTAGCAGTCATGATTGTCTCCAGAGGTTGGGATTTCTATAGCTGGGAGATTTGCTACGGAAACGCTCACTGCAGAGTTGAAAGCGTGGCCACATTCCAGCGGCAAACACCCCGTATAGGCATGCAGGCTTTCGCGTTAAAAGGGGAGGGGCTCGTACCATTCTCGCTTTCGCGCAGCTGTTCAGACAGCCTTGCCTCTTTATAGCAAAGCTATTATAACACGAAAAAGAACATGTGTACTATCCCATTTTCAGATTAGAGCATTCAATGGACTCTGCGGCGGCTGTGCTCGACAGGGCTGATGCTGGGAACTACCAGGCGCAGTCCTACGTGACCTTGGCGGTTGGCGTACTTCCGGAGTCGGTGTTTCTCGCCCATACCCTGATACGAGCAGCGGGCAAGCCTCGCGAGCTGCGCGTTCCTGGCGGACCTCGCCTCCGTGACGATGGCGTCGATGGACTACTGGTTCTACACCAACACGTCCTTCAGGTCCGCAACGGGCTGGACCAACGTGCGCGGGCTGGTCTCGGCGCGCTATCTGTTCAAAGGGTGCTCGGGGCTTGTGACGCTCGACCTGACGGGATTCGACCCTCGGCGCTGAAGGACTGGTTCTACACCTTCGCGATCTGTGGGAGCCTAGTTACCATCCTAGTTGACACGACCTGGGCGCTTACCGGCAGGTCGAGCGGCATGGGGGCGTTCTACAACTGCAGAAGCGAAGGCAGCAACGGGACTACGTACAGCTCGAGTGCACATGGGTATGCTCGGGCAGTCATCGACAAGGCGGGGCAGGTTGGGTATCTGACGGCTGCAGACTAGGAAATGCATGCACAAGAGCCTGCGATGCCAACTGTGGCACTCACAGGCTCTTGATAGCTGACTTCGTTTACGAGATTCTAGGACATATAGTTAGACAAGAATTCTTGAGGTAGATCAGGGCTCTCGAGTTCGTGCTTTGCCTTGGCGAGGTCCCTCTGCAGGGCATCCTTGTTCTTCTGGGCTTCGGTAAACGCCCTGCCAGCTTCGTCTATGACGGGCTGCAGCCTGTAGCGCCGTGCCTTCTTCTCGGCCTCGGCACGCTGCATGGCCTGATTCGCAATGGGCTCCATCTCGTCGACCCTTGCCTTAGCCTCGTTAACCTCGCGGCGCTCCTCCGCCTCGGCAGCCGCGCGTTCGTCGGCAGCGAGGGGCTCGAGTCTCGCGACCTCCGCCTCGAGGGAGGCTATCTCGTCTTGTATCTGCGCGATCGAGTCCTGACGCTCCTGCTCGAGTCCGTCAATCTCGGAGACGAGGTCATTGCGCGTCTTTGCGGAAGCCTGTTCTGAATCCCTTACCGTGATCACCTTAGAACCATCCGTGCGCGGGCCGGTCGTGGTGCTAGTAATTGCGGTGCGGAATATGTCCAGGCGGACATCAAATGTTTTCTCGGTCGCATAAGATCTCTCGAGCAAGCTAAGTATGAGGCCGTCCCCGTCCTTCTTGTTGAGGGACAGGGACGGCCGTCTTTGTCTACTTGCGTTGCGCAGCTTGTTCGTCTGGTCTTTTGTTCCAGCCAATCATGGCGAAAACGCCCTTCCCCTGAACACGAGTGCCAGTTTGGGAAATGAGGAGCCTTTTCCTTCCTGAGATATGTCAAAGTCTTAACCAACACGAGCGAAAGGAGCGGTCATGAAGATTGGCATCGTTGGAACTGGCGCGATCGTCCGGTGGGTGGCACCCAACATGAAGGGGTGGGGCATCGACGTGGTCGCCGTGGCGGGAACCCCCACGTCGATGAATGAGGTCAACGAGCTGGCTGATGCCTATGGTGCGGCGGGCCGCTACTCAGACTACCACGACCTGATGGCAGACCCCGAGGTAGATACCGTCTATGTGGCCGTTCCCAACTTCCTGCACTATGCCGTGAGCGAGGCAGCGCTGCGTGCCGGCAAGGACGTCGTCTGCGAAAAGCCGCTTGCTTCCAACTTCCGCGAGGCAGAGGCTCTTGCCGCCATCGCTCGTGAGGAGGGCCGCTTCCTTTGGGAGGCCGTCGTCACGACGCGTCAGCCCAACTTCAAGCTGGTTCGCGACGAGCTGCTCCCGCGCATTGGTACCGTCAAGATGGTCACGGTCAACTACAGCCAGTACAGCTCCCGCTACGATGCCTTCCGTGCTGGAGAGGTGCTTCCTGCCTTTGATCCCGCCAAGTCTGGTGGCGCCATCATGGACCTGGGCCTCTATACCCTCACCTACACCATTGGCCTCTTTGGAGAGCCCAAGAAGGCCACCTACCTGCCCAACATCGAGCGTGGCATCGATACGAGCGGCATTGCCCTGCTTGAGTACGACGGCTTCCGTGCTGTGAACATCTGCGCCAAGGACTGCGGCGCCCCCTGTGTCTGCCAGATCCAGGGCACCGACGGCTACATCGTGAGCAACTCGCAGCCCAACAAGTGCGGTGCCGTGACCCTGCATCTCAATGATGGTACCGAGGAGACCTACAACCGTGAGCTTCCCGTCATGTGGGAGGGCGAGTTCCGCGAGTTCTGCCGCCAGCAGGATGCGGGAGACCTCGAGGAGTGCTACCGCCAGCTTGACGAGAGCCTGGTGGTGAGCCGCGTGCAGAACACCATCCGCTACGAGAGCGGTGTGGTGTTCCCTGCCGACGAGGCGTAACGGAGAGTATCCGATACGCATTGATGCCCCGTGGGAACGCCTCCACGGGGCTTTTCGTTGCGACTTGTCTGGGTTCGGATGGTCGGTTCCAAAAGCAAGTCACTTCGGGCTTTGATACAGTGAGTCAATGCTAGTTGAAGGGACCCGCCATGCGCCACCACGTGAAAGTGACCGTCATTGACAAGAAGCGCTTCTGCGATCTGCAGGAGGCTTACCTGGCTGATCCCAAGAGCGGCCCATGCGGCGTCTTTGAGGTGGGCGATGTGTTCGAGTTCTGGCGCGACGGCGGCCGCGACGACTTCTGGCACTTCGGTGCTACCGCGGGATCTGATGGCCGCGCGTTCCCGTGCGCGGAGGCGTGGGACTGTATTAGCCGCTACGTGTATACGGCCCTGCAGGGTGGATCCATCATGCACCGTTGGACCGCTGACGATCGCCAAATGGTGGCTTGCTGCAATGACGGCACGCGCCCCGTGGTCTTTCTCATCGAGCGCGAGGATTTGCCCGATACTCCTGAGGAGGAAGCCTGGCTTGCAGAGGCCGAGCGCACCGGCTACTTCAAGAACGGAGCCAAGGATGCCTACACGGGAAGCGACGAATGAGCAAGTCACACAATATCATGCAGTGGATCTAGATTGCCTTGGGGCATCTGGTGCCTTCTTTTGGCATGCAACTGACCATCTTTGCCAGCTACACGATGGGCACCTCCACTGCGCAGTCTCCTAACGGCCAGGTGCTGCAGGCGTGAATATAGCTGTGACTCTTGTCGGCCATGCGACGGCCGTCTCCCTGCTGGGGGATGTAGACGTCCCCCGAGAGGAGCTTGCACCTGCAGTAGCCGCACGCGCCGCTTCTGCACCGGGTATGGTTGGGGATGGCTGCGCGCTCGAGCGCTACTGCGATGGGCTCGGTTGACCGAGCGGGAATGACCTGCTCGTCAATGCCGCGATGCACCGTCAACTGGTAGGTCACCATGCCCGACGGTCCCGAATAGTCCTCGTTCAGGCGCGGGTCGCGCGGACTCCCAAAGACCTCGGTGCGAATGCGCCGTTCGGGCACGCCCAGGGTCTTAAGCTCTCCCAAGACATAGCGATACATTGCCAAAGGCCCGCACACAAAGAAGCTGGTTTTGCCTTCGGAAGGCATGCCGTGGGAGTGGAGCATGATGAGGTCGGCAGAAAGCAGCCCGCGCTGGCAGTCGCCGGGGAGCTCCTCTTCGTCGCCGGAGATGACGTGCGTGACGCTCACGCGGTCGCAGGAGTGAGCGATGGCATCGAGCTCCTCCTTGCAGATGATGTCTGTTGACGAGGCGGAGCCGTACAGAATGGTCAGGTCGCAGTCGAGCGTACCGTGGCTGATCTCGCGCGCCATCGAGACAAACGGTGTGATGCCGCTGCCGCCCGCCAAGGCAATGACGTATTGGGCGTCGCGCAGCGGCTCATAGAAGAAGTCGCCAAAGGGAAGGTGTGCCACAAAGCGGTCGCCTGGTCTGACGAGGCCATACAGCCAGTTGGCAGCAAAGTTTTCGCCCTTCTTGCCGTCACGCACCGTGATCTGGAACATCGACGACGACCCGCATCTGGCCTCGAACGGCGCACTGCTGATGGAGTAGGGCCTGCTGGTCAGTGTCCGGCCGACCTTCAGGTCAAGAGAAACATACTGGCCAGCCTGGAAGGGCGGCAGCACGTCTCCATCGCATGGAGCAAAGGTCAGCCGGCGCGCGGTGGGCGAGACGTCCTCAACCTGCGTGACAACCACGTGCGTAGCGGCGGGGTGAAGCTCACGCGCCATGTCTTTGATGTGGTCCGCATAAAGGTTTTCGGCGCTGGCGGCAGCAATCAGTTCGCGCCGGGCCTCGGTGACGCGTGCGGCGCCCTGAACATCTTGAAGGAAGCCGTGGATTCTCATCGCGTACCCGCCTTCTGTGCCTCTGCCATCCAGGTAAGGATGGCCTTGGCAGCGATCTTTCCGTTGTTGATATTGCAGGCCATGCCGTCTCCCACAAGCTGGTGAGACGCACAGCCCACAAGGCCTTGGATGTACTGGTCGCGATTGAAGTCCTCAAGTCGCGCCACCACAGAATTGTCCATACGATGCTGGTATCCGTAAATGCCGCCCTGGTAATTGCCTGTGTAGTGCGCGATGGTAACGGGCGTTTCGACCTCGATGTCTATGATGTGGTCGCGCAGGTTCACGCCGAGCTGACGGCTCACCTTGTCGATCATCTCGCCTGCGATGCGGTGCTTCTCGGCAAAGTAGGTATCAGTCGTGACCTCGTCAAAGCATTCGGGCAACGGCAGCGTGGTGATGGAGAGCGAGGTCCTACCCTCGGGGACGGCTTCGGGGTTGGCATAGTTAAGGCAGATAGTGGTGAGGTAGTCCCAGTTGCCCAGATGTCTGCCCTGCTCCCAGAAACGGTCGGTTGAGTAGGGGCCATCGCACGAGAAGACCGAGTAGCCATGGATGTTGAGCTCCTCGGGAGGGACGTCAAGCTGCAGCACGACGCTGAAGCAGCTCACGCTCATGGGCATGGCGTTGGCATATTTGCGCGCAATACTGGGAACCTCGGACTGGGGCTCTATCATGCGGCCATACACCACGTTGGGATAGGGGGCAGACGCAACGTAGTCGCAGGCAATCTGGTCGCCACGTGCCGTCCGGACGCCGGTGACGCGGCCGTTGTGCACGAGGATCTTCTCGACCTCCTGGCAGCATTCATATTGCACGCCCAGTTCCCGGCAACGCTCTGCCATGGCGACGGACATCTCGTGGCTGAACCCGCGCGCCACGTAGCTTCCTCCCAGGAAGTAGTCAGCCATGAGGAAGGCATAGATGGTAAAGGGCAGGCTGGAGAGCGGCTGGCCCACATAGATCCAGTAAGCCGAAAGGATCTTCTTAACATCATCGGGGAGCTTGACGTATTTGTCGATGACTTCCTGCGCCGAATAGCCTGCCGTCTTGGCAAGGGCGGCATGCTGGGTGAGTGTCTGCAGCTTGGAAATGGTGTGCTCGTTGAGGTAGAGCACGCTTTGGTAAACCTTGCGGCAGAGCTCGAGCAGCTTGTTGACATCCTTCTTGGTGCCTGGGTAAGCTGCATCGATTTCGTCTGCGCAGACCCAGGTGCCGTTTGACCTGCGGCCGGCATGCAACTCTATGTCGATGCCGTCTGCGGGCGCAACAAGGCGATAGGCCTCCGGAACTCGGAGCCATTCGATGACGACGCCGAGGTCATCAAGGTAGTCACGGATGAAGAGGGGGTCTTCGGAAGGACCGATGGACATCATCTCGTGAAGGGTTGCCTCCATCTCGACGCCTCCGCGCACGAAGCTGGTGGCGATGCCGCCCGGCAGGTTATGCCGCTCCAGCACCAGCACGTCTTTGCCTGCGCGTGCAAGTGACATTGCGCAGCTCATGCCCGCGAGCGCACCGCCAATGACCACCACGTCGTACTTGTCCTTGAAGAATGGCACAGTGCCTCCTTTTATCTTCGTTTTGGCCATGTCTGATTATGCTCCAAGAGCTGGTCTTAATTTCGCACCGTCCGTCGCACGAAGCCAAATGCTCTGCCGAAGGGCTGTCTTGGCGAAGAGTGACCTCCATGTATGTCTTGCGCCATAATCGGAGGCGCGCGAGGTGAAGGGGGCAGCATGCTGCGCGAATTCTGTGCCGAGAATCTGAGGGGAATTCCCGAGGCCATCAAGGCTGGGGCTGGGCGTATCGAGCTTTGTGATGACCTGTCTGTTGGTGGCGTCACGCCCTCCGATGACGTCATGCGTAAGGCGGTATCGCTTTCGCATGAGATGGGTGCGAAGGTTATGGTGATGGTTCGTCCCCGCGGAGGAGACTTCTCGTACCGTGAGGATGAACTGCGCCTCATGGAGTCTGCCATCGACGCCGCGCGCGGCCGCGGCGCCGACGGCGTGGTGTATGGCTGCGTGTGTGAAGGCCGACTGGACGTGACGTCCACGCAACGCCTGGCGCAGGTGGCCAAGGGTCTGGACATGACCTTCCATATGGCGTTTGACGAGGTCGACGAGGCGTTGCAGCCTAAGGTCCTCGGCAGCTGGGCGAGATGGGCTTCTCGCGCGTACTGACACATGGTGGCCCGCTCAGCAAGCCCATCGATGCGTGCCTGCCACATCTCGAGGAGCTGGTTGCGGCTGCCAGGGAACACATTGCCATCATGCCGGGCGGTGGAGTCACCTGGCAGAACTGCGCACGCATCTGCGAGCGGCTGGGCGTCGAGGAAGTCCACGGCACCAGAATCGTGGCCTGGTAGGAGGGCATATGAGACAGGCGGTGGTGGGCATACTCGCGCATGTCGACGCTGGCAAGACCACGTTGGCGGAGGCGTTGCTGTTTCACGCGGGGGCCATCCGAACCCTTGGCCGCGTCGACCATGGGGATTCGCATTTAGACACCGACGATATGGAGCGTGCCCGCGGTATCACGATATTCTCGTCCCAGGCGGTGCTGCAGCACGATGACGTGCGAATAACGCTGGTGGATGCCCCAGGGCACGTGGACTTTAGCGCCGAGGCGGAGCGAACGCTCCAGATCTTGGACTATGCCGTCCTCGTGATCGGCGCAAACGACGGCGTCACGGGCCACACGGCGACGCTTTGGCGCCTTCTTGAACGCTACGGGATTCCTACGATTCTTTTCATCAACAAGATGGATCTTGTCGGCGCAGAGCGCGACGCGGTGATGGCACAGCTGATGGGACGGCTCTCCGACGGATGCGTCGACTGGACAGCCCAGGAGGCAGACACGCTCCATGAGGCGGTTGCCGCCACGGACGAGGAGGCCTTGGACGAGTATCTCGACCAGGGAGTCGTCTCGCAAGAAACCATGTGCCGCCTGGTTGCCGAACGACGGGTCTTCCCCTGCTTTTTTGGCTCGGCCCTTCGTGACCAGGGGGTTGAGGAGTTACTGGATGGCCTCTGCTTGCTGCTGCCTGCCCGCACATGGCCAGACGCGTTTGCCGCGCGTGTCTACAAAGTGACGCACGAGAAGGGCGAACGCGTCACGTGGCTTAAGGTGACAGGCGGCACGCTGCATGCAAAGGACCAGCTTACAGGTGTTGATTCCACTGGAGAGTGGGTCGAGAAGGTCAATCAGGTGCGGCTTTATTCGGGCACGCGGTTTGAGGTCGTGCCTGAGGTTGCCGCAGGCACTGCCTGTGCGGTGACGGGCCTTTCGCATGTGATTCCGGGCAGCGTGCTGGGAGACGAGAAGCAGGGCAAGCAGCCCGTCTTGGCACCGGTGCTGACGTATCGCGTCGAACCGTCTGACGTGGACATACATGCCGTGTACCAGGCCTTGCGAGAGCTTGCCGAAGAGGACCCGCTTTTGGGCGTGACCTGGGACGCACAGCTTGAGGAGGTTCGGGTCCAGCTGATGGGCGCGGTGCAGCTTGAGGTCGTGCGCGATCGTCTGGCGGAGCGGCTGGGGGCACCCATAGACTTTGGCCCAGGCTCCATCCTGTACAAGGAAACCGTATCGGTGCAGGTCATGGGCTATGGCCACTTTGAGCCGCTGCGACACTACGCCGAGGCGCACTTTAGGATTGAGCCGCTGCCCGCGGGGTTGGGCGTGGTATACGGCACGGTCTGCAGCACCGATGACCTTGACCTTAACTGGCAGCGCCTGGCGCTCGGGTGCGCCATGGAGCGAGACCACAAGGGCGTGCTCGCGGGATACCCCCTTACCGACGTGCGCATAACCTTGATTTCGGGGCGCGCGCACCTCAAGCACACCGAAGGCGGTGACTTTCGCCAGGCAGCCTGGAGGGCCATCCGTCAGGGGCTCATGACGGCGCGCGAGCAGGGTGGCGCCGTGCTGCTGGAGCCGTGGTACCGCTTTGAGCTCGAGGTTCCCATGGATAAGGTCGGCCGTGCCATGGCGGATCTCCAGAGGATGTCCGCACGATTCTCGGCTCCGTTGTCGCGGGACGACATGGCCCTTCTCGAAGGGGAGGTTCCCGCGTCCGAGGTGGGCGACTATGCGCTTGACGTTGCCGCCTACACAGGCGGAAACGGCTCTCTGACCTGCGAGTTGTTGGGATATGAGCCGTGTCACGACGCAGGGAGCGTCATTGAGGCTTCGGCGTATGATCCCGAGGCGGACCTTCCACATACGCCCGACTCGGTCTTCTGCAGTCATGGGGCAGGCTACACCGTCAAGTGGTTTGAGGTGTCAGGTCACATACACGTGACGGATGATCCCGCGCGGGAACGTCCTTGGCGTGCGGCAGATGCAGGCTTCTTTGCGCGGTAGGCTGTCGGCTGTCCTAGATGCTGCGCACCTCGCGCAGCCGCCATTCGCGTGGCGTAAGACCCGTGGCCTCCTTAAAGGCCGTCTGGAAGTGGCTCTGCGAAGAGAACCCTGTCTGGTAAGCAATACGCGAGATCTCGAACTCCGAGGTGTCCAGCAAGCGTCGTGCGCGCTCGATGCGGACACGGCGCACGTATGCCGCAAATGTCTCGCCTGTCTCGACCTTGAAACGGGTGCACAAGGTCTTGCGACTCACGCCGCAGGCTTCTGCTACCGAGTCGCCGTCCAGCGGTTCGCTCAGGTGGCTGCGTACGTACGTCATGGCATGATGCGAAATGGGGTGCGTGTATGCACGGCCCTCAAGGCACACGGCCTTGGTCAGCTCAAGCATCATCGGCAGCATGAGGTAGTGCACGAGCTCCTCGTTGCTGGTGTCATTGGCAAGCCGCAGGTAGTTCTGCGTGATCTCGTAGGAGCGTCCCACCGGGAGTCCGCCGCTGCGCGCTGCCTGCGCGCAGGAATTTGCGAGAAACGCCACTGCGGAACGCCCCTGAAGCAGGGGGTCCTCGGAGACGCGCATCTCCATCAAGGGCATGTCCGTCCTGATGAACCGGATGTGGCCGTCGGTGTCGCCCTGTGAGATGTACGAGGCAAACCCCTCGTACTGTTCCGCGATCTCGCGCGAGGACACGTCGGTGTTGACGGCCACAAAGTACATGCGCTTTGAGTAGCGCACGATCTGCGAAAGGTTATCTTCCTTGGCGCCCTCGTTGACGAACGAGATCGCGTCCATGATCTCCTGCTCGGTGAGCAGCGTCGACGTAATCCAGTCGTGAGCCTCGGTATCCATGGATGCTCCAAACTCTCCCAAATCTGAAAAAAGTGGTTACACAGGTGGTATCTCACACTTATGCGATTCTCCATACTTTCCTCAGAAAACGTGCGAGACAAGTGAACGTGAGCAGGTGGTAATACCTGCTCGTTTGTTGAGCACAAATGGTCCTGAAGCACCGAGAAGAAAGGATTGCCATCTATGAAGTACCTGCTACTGGTAAGCCACGGCACCATGGCCCCCGGCGTGCATAGCGTTATTCGCATGTTGTTGGGCGAGCGCGACGACGTGCTGAGCTTCTCCATGGAAGACGGTGTCTCGGCTGATGACTTCGTTGCCGGCCTTGAGAGCGTCATCGCTCCCATTGGCAAAGACGATTCGGTCGTCGTGCTTGGCGACATCATTGGTGGTTCGCCTCTGACCAACACGCTCAACCTGCTCACTTCGAAGGGCCTGCTCCAAAGGACCATCGCGCTTGGCGGCATGAGCCTGCCCATGGCGATCAGCGCCCTCATGGCTATCGACGACGGCCTCGACGATTCGGCTCTCGTCGCTTCTGTGGTCAGCGAGGCAAGGGAGGGGGCGAGGCAGGTAGAGCTGGCTCTCGATGACGACGACGAGGAAGACCTGTAGATCAGTAGATCAACGTAGTTATTACAGCTAGGGAAGGGCATAGCAAATGATTTCGTTCGTACGTATTGACGACCGCATGATTCACGGACAGACCGTCACTCGCTGGAGCCTCGAGTATCCGTGCGACGGCATCATTGCCGTCAACGACGTTGCCGCGAGCAACCCGGTGCTCAAGGCCGCCTACAAGGGTGCTGCTCCAGACAAGAAGATCTTCGTCTGGACGATGGATCACTTCAAGGAGAGCGCCGACAAGGTTCTTGCCAGCGCGACCAAGTACTTCCTGATCACCAAGAACCCCCTCGACATGAAGGAGATTCTGGTTGACTTTGGTTTTGTGCCCTCTGACGTAAAGCGCGTCATCGTTGGTCCCTGCAACGACCGTCCTGGCACCACCAAGCTGGGCAACAACCAGTCCATCACCGCCGAGGAGGCCCAGGCCTTCGAGGATATGACCAAGGCTGGCTATACGGTCGAGTTTGCCCTCATCAAGGAGGCCTCGATTGGCGAGTGGCCCAAGTTCCGCGGGCAGTTTGACGTTAAGTAGCCAAAAAAAGCACCCATGGGTCCAGTTTTGCGGGTGAGCCCATGGGTGTTGGGTGGCAGGTAATAAGGGCCTGCCTCTAAGGAAAGTATACGTTAGGAGGAGTTCCATGGGTATCTCGATGGTCCAGGCCATTCTTCTTGGCCTCTTCGCATGCTTGGCATCTCTGCCGGGCATGGGTGGTACCACCATTGGTAACTACACGCTCGGACGCCCGCTGGTGGGCGGCTTGGTTGTTGGCCTGATCTTGGGCGACATCCAGACCGGCATCATCGTCGGCGCCGCCATTCAGCTCGTCTACATCGCACTCGTGACCCCGGGTGGCACGGTCTCTGCAGACGTGCGTGCCGTCACCTACATCGGCATCCCTCTGGCCATCCTGGCCATCCGCGCTCAGGGTCTCGACCCCTCGTCCGAGGCTGCCGCCGGCCTCGCCGCCTCCCTCGGCGCCGCCGTTGGTACGCTCGGCACGGTCTTGTTCTATGGCACCGCCACCCTCAACCTCGTGTGGCAAGGCATTGGCTGGAAGGCCATGGACGGTGGTAACTGGAACACCATCAAGAAGACCATTCCCCTGGTTGACTTCGTGCTGCCCTGGATCAGCCACATCGCGTTTTCGTTCATTCCGACCGTCGTGATCTGCCTTGCTGGCGAGTCCATGGTCACCCTCATGAAGGACTACCTGCCCATGGATGGCGTCGCCATGAAGACGCTCTTCACCGTTGGCTCGCTCCTTCCCGCCGTCGGTATCGCCATCCTGTGCAAGCAGGTCATCCAGAAGCCGCTCGACTGGGTCACCTTTGCCTTTGGCTTCATCCTGGCCGCGGTCATGGGCTGCAACCTCATCGCGTCCGCAGTCATCGCCGTGTTCTTTGCACTCATCAACTTCAAGATCGAGCAGATCAAGCTCCAGCGTCCGGCCATCGCTTCTGCTGGTGCGGCCGCCTTTGACGACGAGGAAGAGGAGGACATCTAATCATGGCTGACCTCAAGAAAGTATCCCAGGGTGCACGCAACAGCGCGTTCCTCCGCTGGATCTACGGCAACCTGACCTGCTTCTCGCAGGAGCACATGCAGACGTTTGGCTACCTTGCTGCCATGCTGCCTGTCGTGGACGAACTCTATGACACGGATGAGGAGAAGGTCCAGGCGCTGTCCACCTACCGCACCTTCTTCAACACCGAGCCCCAGATCGGCACGATGGTCGTTGGCCTCACGGTCGGCCTTGAGGAGGCGCGTGCCAACGGCGAGCCGCTCGACGACGACACCATCAACGGCATCCGCGCCGGCCTCATGGGCCCGCTTGCCGGCCTCGGCGACTCCATCATCGTCGGTACGTTCATCCCCATTCTCCTGGGCATCGCCCTTGGCCTTTCCAACGGCGGCAGCGTCCTCGGCCCTCTGTTCTACGTCATTGCGTGGAACCTCGTCATGTACTTTGGCATGAAGTTCGCGTTCGACCAGGGCTATGAGCTTGGTGGCTCCGCGGTCGAGGCGCTCGTCGGTCCGCAGTCCGCAGCTCTGCGCGACTCCATCGTCATGGTCGGCACCATCGTCATCGGCGCCGTTGCGGCCACGTGGATCAACATCACCACGGCTCTGAGCTTCCAGTTCTCCGCTGACAGTGGCCTTGTTCTCCAGGACACCCTCGACTCGATCTTCCCCAAGTTCCTCAACATCTTCTTCGTGTGGCTGTGCTGGTATCTCATGACCAAGCGCAAGATGTCCCCGACCGTCGTGATGGGCCTGCTCGTGGTCGTTGCCCTTGTCGGCGTGCTCCTGGGATTCTTCGACCCGGGCCTGTCCTACTAAGGCTCACGAGGGCGGGGAGGCGAGATGGCACTCAAGGACCTGTTTGTCTCGAGCGACGGGAAACCAAAGCTCTATAGGCAGGCTTGGTCCGAGACGAGCGATCCGCTTGTCGCGGAGGCCAGGTCCCAGACGCTCGCGATTCAGCGCCTGCAGCTCTGGTTGCGTCTTGCCTACTCCGCCCTTGCCCTTGCGGCTCTCCTCGCCTTTTGGGGCTTCACGGATGGCCATAGCATCGCGCTTGGTGTTGTGGGCGCCGTGCTTGGATGCCTGGCTCTCGCTGTCGTGATGGTGCTGAGAACCGGAATCCGAAACGGACGGCATAACGTCGAGGCCATGCTTGAGATTCTCGAAGCCCGCAGCAAAAAGGAAAGGGACGCCTGAGACACGCGCTCTTTGACCCTTCCAGGGCTCAGGGTGACCTTCCCCACGCTGGGCCTACCTTTGAATGTGCGGCATACGCTCTGGTTGCGTGTGCCGCACATTCAGCTTTCCCTCGCGCCTTGTGGAGGTGCTACGGGGGTGTGGATAAAACCAGGTAGGCCCTCGCATCTTTTGTCACGTGGATGACCCGTGAGACTGAGCGAGGGTCGCAGCCACAGTCGGCAAGAATCGCAGTGATGGATTCAAGCATGAGATTTGGTGCTGCGTCTCGCTTTAGGTTCTGTAACCGTTTGGTGCGTCGTCCGGTTACGCGAATGGAATCTCGACCTGTGGACACCTACATACAATGGGGAGACGTAAGCGTCAACGCGAGGCAGGGGTAGTGCCATGCAGAGCGCTGTGTCACAGGTAAGAATCGTATTTACTGACGTTGACGGGACGCTCGTGGATAACGAGCACCACCCCATTCCGGCCAGTGCCCAAACCATTGCGCGCGTGGCGGCGACAATGCCCCTTTGCCTCGTCTCGGCACGCTCTCCCGAAGGGCTGTATCCCATCCAGCGGCAGTTGGGCTTCACGGGCCCGTTGGCATGCTTCTCGGGCGCCTATGTGCTCGACGAAGCGGGAAATGAGCTTTACAGCAGCGTCATTCCTTTCGAGGACGCTCTCGAGATCAAGCGTTACTTGGAGCGGGAGCTTCCTGACGTGCTTGCTGCGACCTATGGGTTCCACGACTGGATCGTCGATAACCGGTCTGACCCGCGGATCGTGCGTGAGGAGTACTTCGTGCAGGCAAAGAGTCGCCAAAGCCATGACTTCGAAGGCGTGTTTGGCAGACGCGGCGTGCACAAATTCCTGTTGATGGGGGAGCCTGCTTCTATCGTCGCGGCTCAGCGGGCAATGGCTGAGCGCTACCCTAATCTCAACGTGGTGCGCTCCAATGACGTGCTTTGCGAGGTCATGAATGGGGAGGCAAGCAAACGGCGCGCCATCGAGGTGCTTTGCGACCATTACGGCATCAAGCCGTCATATGCGATCGCGTTTGGCGATGGCCCAAATGACATTGACATGCTTTTGTCCGTAGGGAAGTCGTTTGCCATGGCGAACGGGGAACCTGAGGTAAAGGAAGCTGCGAGCGCTGTGCTTCCATGGACCAATGAGGAGTGTGGCGTTGCGCGCATGCTCGAGGCGCTTCTGGGATTCTGAGGACAGTCTCTCATCGAATGAGGGCGGCGCTAGAGGGAGTGCCCCTTATCGGAGTGTCCCTTTTGAGTCAGTCCCGCATTCCGTAACCTTGCGGCCATGTGGTGCGGTTATACTGGGGCACGTTGTTTCTGAATCATAAGGAGCTTGCCATTGTCCAGCATCGA
Organism: Atopobiaceae bacterium; assembly: GCA_017460265.1. Lineage (GTDB taxonomy): Bacteria > Actinomycetota > Coriobacteriia > Coriobacteriales > Atopobiaceae > UBA1367. Next base: position 19,269 of record JAFUBJ010000586.1, read on the forward strand.
CACTACCGTCATCCACGCAGGTTACGAGCCCAAGAACTCCGAGCCGCGTGCGCTGCCCATCTACCAGTCCACCACCTTCCACTACAGCTCGGTGGACGAGGTCGCCGGCCTGTTTGACCTCTCTGCCGAGGGTCACATGTACAGTCGGATCTCCCACCCCACCTGCGCCTAGGTGGAGGAGAAGATTGCCGCCATGGAAGGTGGCGTTGGCGCCATCCTCACGACCTCAGGCCAGATGGCCACGCTTCTTTCGGTTCTCAACCTGTGTTCCGCCGGTGACCACCTGGTCAGCAGCGCGGCCATCTACGGGGGCACGGTCAACCTCCTTTCCTTCACGCTCAAGCGCTTTGGCATCGACGCCACCTTTGTAAGTCCGCGTGCAACCGTCGAGGAGATTCGCGCCGCCGTCCAGCCCAACACCAAGCTCGTCTTTGGCGAGACAGTTGCCAATCCGGCGCTTGCCGTGCTCGACATCGAGGCGTTTGCGACGGCCGCCCACGCCGAGGGCCTGCCGCTCATCATCGACAACACCTTCCCCACGCCCGTCTTCTGTCGTCCCATCGAGTGGGGCGCGGACATCGTGGTTCATTCCACGACCAAGTACATGGATGGCCACGCCACCTTCGTGGGCGGCGTTGTCATCGATTCGGGCAACTTCGACTGGGCGGCTCATGGCGACAAGTTCCCCGACCTGGTGCAGCCTGACGAGAGCTACCACGGCGTCGTGTACACGCGCGACTTTGGCAAGGCTGCCTACATCACCAAGGCACGCTGCCAGCTTGTGCGCGACCTGGGCGTGTGCCCACCTGCAGTTCATGCCTTTGCGCTCAACCAGTCGCTCGAGAGCCTTCCCCTGCGCGTGCGTCGCCACGCCGACAACGCCCAGCGCGTTGCGGAATGGCTTGAGCAGCGCCCCGAGATCGAGAGTGTGAACTATCCGGGTCTGGCCTCCAGCCCCGATCACGACCTTGCGCAGAAGTACCTGCCCGAGGGCATCTGCGGCGTCATCTCGTTCGTGATGGCAGGTGGTCGCGACCAGGCTGCCAAGCTGCTCGATTCGCTCAAGCTTGCCTCCATCGAGGTGCATGTGGCCGACAGCAGGACCTGCGTGCTCCACCCCGCAAGCTCCACGCATCGTCAGCTGACCGACGAACAGCTCGTTGCCTGTGGCGTCGAGCCAGGCATGGTGCGCTTCTCCTGTGGTCTGGAAGACGCCGAAGACATCATCGCCGACCTTGAGCAGGCGTTTGCTGCCATCGCATAGCGAATAGCGCCATAGGGTTGCTGACGAGGGCGGACCTGCATCGCGCAGGCCCGCCCTCGCTTTGCATGGCTGCCGATTACCGACTAAGCGCACTCTTGGCAAAGGAGTGAAAGAATTTGATAGATAATGAAATAAGAGTTCTACGAATGAAAGATTTTGGAAGAAAGTGCTTGTATTATAG
>JAFUBJ010000587.1 GCA_017460265.1 Atopobiaceae bacterium
CGACGAGGGGGTCGATGCCGAGCGCCATCATCCTGGAGGCGGGGATGGCGACCGCAGTGCCGAAGCCCGCCATACCCTCCATGAAGTTGCCGAAGCACCACACGATGAGCAGCGTGAGGACGCGACGGTCGGAGGAGACCGAGGTCATCATGCCCTTGCTCTTGTCCATGGCATGCGTGCACCCGGTGAGGTTGTAGGTGAAGACCGCCGCGACCGCAAACGACTCGAAGCTAGCGATCCACGCCTGCTGCTTCAGCCCGATGAGGGCAATGATCAGCCAGATGATTGGCGAGAGGGCGAGGACGAACATGAGGAAGAGCTGACCCATCTGATGCTCCTTTGCTCACAGAATATGCATACCGTTTTATGGTAGCGCTGCGGCGTTTCGCTGCGGACCAAGTTGGGTTTTCAATAGGCCAAACGCGAGAAATCGGACCTCAGAGCGAAAGCCCTAGCTGCGACGAACCACTGACCTGCAGGCCGATGTCCGTGGCACTCTGGCCCGTGTCTAGGGTGCCGTTGTAGCCCTCGTTGTCAATCTGGACGGTGTTTCCGCTCACGCTGAAGCGGCCGTTCCAGTTACCAACTAGCGTGACGTCCTCGTTGAAGGGCACGTCCACGTGCCATGAGTCACGCGCCTCACCATCGTTTCTGACCACCAACGTGTACTGGTGGCATATGCCCCCGTCCACAGGCCACGAGTTCTCAAGGCGCACCGAAACGGTCAGATCGCCCTGCGTGAAGGTCGTCACGTCGGTACCCGCAGAAGAGGAGGACGCCTGATCCTCTCCTGCCGCAGCGGTCGTCGGTGTTGCGGAAGCGTCGCGCTCCCCCGCCAGACGCGCCTTGAGCCACTGCCCCGCCCGCGAGAGGTCCTCGTCCTCAAAGCCCGAGACCTTGTCGCAGCCACTCCAGATCATGGCTGACGACTCGTTCTTGTTGGAGAGGTTCCACATGACGCGGCTGATGCCCAGCTCGTCCATGGTGGCCAGCCATGCGTCAGCCGAGGCCTCGTCAATGGCGCCGTTGCCGCTTGCGTCGCAGATGCCAAACTCAGACACAAAGACCGGGAGCCCCGCCTGCACCGCCGACACCATGCGCGAGCGCAGATCGTCGCGGTGCGTTGCCGCGTAGAAGTGCAGCGCGCACATCACGTTCTGCTCGTCAAGGGGACTCTCTGCGGCCTGGTCCACGCGCTGCGACCACTCGGGCGTGCCCACGATGACGACCGCATCGGGGTCGTTAGCACGGATGAGGGGGATGACCTCTTTGGCATATGAGCGCACGTCATCCCAGGTGGTGGAGCCATTGGGCTCGTTGCAGATTTCGTAGAGGACGTTGTTGTGGTCAGCAAGCTCGGCAGATATGGCAGAGAGGAACTCCTTTGCCTGGTCAGCGTGGTCCCATGGGTTGTTGTCCGAAAGGATGTGCCAGTCCACGATGACGTACATGTCGGCATCGGTTGCAAAGCGCACGCCGTCGAGCACGAGGCCGCGAAGCTGCGCCTGGTCACCACCCGCACAGTAGCCCCCGTTTTCGTCGGTGTAGAGCGCAAGGCGCATGACGTTGGCTCCCCAGGCAGAGAGCTCACTAAAGAGGTCGGCATTCACGTACTGGGGAAACCACGCCAAGCCGTGGGTCGAGATGCCAAAGAGCGTGACGGGCTCGCCGTTCTCTCCTACCAGCTGCGTGCCGTTCACGTGCAGCTTGCCTGCCGTCGAGGGGCGGGCAACGTCTGTGGGGGCAGGCATGGATGCCGGTGCCGCGGGTGGCTCGGGCTCGTGTGGCTCGGCCTGCCCTTCCGCATGGCACCCTGTCAGTGCAAACAACACGCATCCCAAGATGAGAAACAACGTGACTGCATAACGAGACCTCATGGGCCGCCCCTTCCTTCGTCTGGCTTAAGGGAGAGTATAGCCATGACGACGAAAGAGGTCCGAAACGGGAAGCATGCTGCGTGCTTCGGACAAGTTCCTCTCGAAAGTGGTCCGAAACGGGAAGCATGCAACCAACTTCGGACAAGCTTTGGCCCACTTGGCGTATCCTTGGCTGTTAGGACACACTCAACGCGAGGAGGCATCATGCCCTGCACCACCATTCTTATTGGAAAGAACGCCAGCTACGACGGCTCGACCATCATCGCTCGCAACGAGGACGCGCCTAACGGGCAATTCACGCCCAAGCGCATGGAGGTCGTCCAGCCCGACGAGCAGCCCCGCCGCTACAAGAGCGTCATCTCCCACTTTGAGATTGAGCTGACGGAGCTGCCCATGCGCTACACCTCCGTTCCCAACGCCCTGCCCGACGAGGGCATCTGGGCCGAGGCGGGCGTCAACGAGCGCAACGTGGCCATGTCGGCAACCGAGACGCTCACCTCCAACGAACGCGTGCTGGCAGCCGACCCGCTGGTCGCGCTACAGCCCGGCAACGGAGCTCCCTGGGAGCCCGACTTCCAACCGGAGGTCCCCGGAGGCATTGGCGAGGAAGACATGGTCACGCTCGTCCTCCCCTATGCCCTTTCGGCGCGTGACGGCGTGCGCCGCCTTGGCGCACTCCTTGAGGAGCATGGCACCTACGAGATGAACGGCATCGCCTTCTCTGACGTTGACGAGATCTGGTGGATGGAGACGGTGGGCGGCCACCACTGGATTGCCCGACGCGTGCCGGACGACTGCTACGTCACCATGCCCAACCAGCTCGGTATTGACTCGTTTGCCCTCAGCGACGCCGAGGGCGAGCAGGTCGAATACATGGCCAGCCCCGACCTGCGCTCCTGGATGGAGGAGAACCACCTTGACCTGACGCTGCGCGATCAGGACGAGCCGGCTGACGTCTTCAACCCACGCGAGGCCTTTGGCAGCGCAAGCGACCACGACCACATCTATAACACCCCGCGCGCATGGGCCATGCAGCGCTTGCTGAACCCTCGCAGCAACACCTGGGACGGTCCGGACGCGGACCTGCGCCCGGAAGACGATGACATCCCCTGGTGCCGCGTCCCCGAGCGAAAGCTGACCATGGAGGACGTGAAGCGCGTGCTCTCTCTGCACTACCAGGGCACGCCTTACGACCCCTATGGTGCCGACGGAAGTGGCGCCACGCGCGGCAAGTACCGCCCCATCGGCATCAACCGCAACGGCCAACTCGCGGCGATGCAGCTGCGCCCCTATACGGGCGACGCGACTTGTGCCGTCCAGTGGATGGCCTACGGGTCGAACCCGTTCAACGCACTCGTTCCGTTCTTTGCCAACGTGGACGAGGCTCCCTACTATTTGGCGAAGACCGACGACCGCGTGTCCACCGAGAGCTTCTACTGGACCAACCGCCTCATCGGGGCGCTGGCGGACGCGCACTTCAACGCCTGCATCACCGACATCGAGCGCTACCAGATGAAGGTCGGGTCCCAGGCGCATGCGATCATCGCAGAGGCAACGCGCGACGCCGACCGTCGTGGGCTTGGCTACGACGAGGCCTCCCAGGTGCTTGAGGAGACAAACTCGCGTATTGCCGACATGCTGCAGGTCGAGACGGATGCCCTGCTCTCCAAGGTCCTCTACACTGCAAGCATGGGCATGCGCAACCGCTTTGCACGCTCCGACGGATAAAGGACGCAGACCTACGTTGCTCTAGAGACTGAGCTTTGCCTCTCCGATGCCATCGACGCTGACGCGCAGGGTACAGGCGCCATCGCCAAGACGCACGATAGCCAGTCCGCGGCCGTAACGCAAGGGGAAGACACCCTCTAGATACGACCGCTCGGACTTCTGCACGGCGCTACCAAAGGCAAGGAGCTCGCCGCCCGTGACGCGCACCGTCGCCTCGCAGTCGACGCCCGACTCGACGACGCCCAGCGCATCGGCCAACCTCACGTCGACAAACACCACGTCGCCAGCCTCGTCATACCCCTCGCGCCGCCGAGGCTCGCGCACAAGCGAAAGCGACAGATCCCCCTGTGCGCTGCTCAGGCTCGTACGTGCCCTGAGCCTGCCGTCCGTCTCGCAGGCAAGCGCCGTGAGGGTTCCCGGCTCATAGCGCAGCGAGAAGTCCGCATGGCAGTCATGCACGCGCTTGGTCGCCACATGGTGCCCGTTCAGGTACAGCTTGACCAAGGGTGCCTTGGTGTAGACCTCGACCGTGGTGGGAACGCCCTCGCACTCCGCCCAGCTCCAGCTGGGAATCGAGTTCGTTCCGCGCCATGGCGCCTTGATAGGGTTGGGAAGCGTGCAGGGACGAACGTAGATCGACACATCCGTCACGTCCCAGACGGCCTCGGCCATGCCAGCCTCGCCGTTGGGGTCTCCCAAAAGGTCAAGGGCACCGGTGTCGGCGCAGAGCCAGGGATAGGGCTTGCTCACCGGCTCGGGGTCGTCGGACCAACCGGCAAGGCTGCACTCCCCCAGGTAGTCCCATGCGGTCCACATGAAGTCGCCAAACGCCTGGGGAATGCGCTCGACCAGGCGCCAGTTGCGCGCAAGGTCATAGGGCATCGTCTCGCTGCCAAAGACCGGCCTGTCGGGACGGACGCGGACGTCCGGAAGGTACCGGCCGGTCGCGTAGTTGTATCCGGCAAGGTCGAGCTGGTCAAAGTAGGGCCTGTTGACGCGGCCCACCACCGGGCTGCTCGCAATGAGCGACATGACGTCGCCCATCTTGCTGACGTAGGTGTTGTAGAGCAGGCTGTTGTTGGTCGTCTGGTCGCCGCCTCTCGCAGGACCAGCCTGCTCCCCTTCCACGCCATCGCCATTGAAGGACTCGAAGCCGACGCCAGCGGCAAAGAGGATGGTGGGGTTGACGCCTGCCGTCACGGGACGCGTGGGGTCAAGTGAGCGAAGCCTGTTGGCAAGCATGCGGGCACAGGCCACGCCCCGTTCGTCACGCGGTTCGGCCTTCTCGTTGCCGATGGCGTACAGGAGGACGCTTGGATGGTTGCGGTCCTTGGTCACCATGGCCTCGAGGTCGCTCTCCCAGCAGTCCTCGAAGTCCGAGGCGTAGTCAGCAGGGTTTTTGTGCTCGTACCACATGTCGGCATACTCGTCCATGACGTACATGCCCAGATGGTCGCAGGCCTCGAGCATGGCCTTTGAGATGGGGTTGTGCGAGGAGCGAATGGCGTTGAAGCCGTGCTCCTTCAGGATGGCCACCTCGCGCCAGGCGGCCTCGGCGGGCTCCGCCGCGCCCAGGATTCCCTGCGTATGGTGGACGCATCCGCCACGCAGCAGCGTCTCCTCTCCGTTCACGCGCAGACCAAACGAGCCCCACTCGATGGTTCGGATGCCAAAGGTCACGCGCGCCTCGTCAACCACCATGTGGCCCCGGCGCATGAGCACGCTGCACTCATAGAGGTTGGGCTCGTCCGCGCTCCAGGCAAGTGCGCCCGGAAGCTCGAGCACGACGTCTGCGCCCTTGCCCGTGGCAACGATGGCGCGGTCATGCCAGAGCGACACGTTCAGCTCGCCCTCGCCCACCACCTCGGTCTGAACACGCACGCGAGGAGGATCGATCGACTCCGTCGTCACGCGGACCCCGTCCAAGACGATTCGCTCGCGCGACTGCACGTGCAGGCGCGCGGGACGGTAGATGCCGCTTCCGGAATACCACCGCGAGTTGGGCTGATGCGAATTGTCCGCGATGACGGTAAGGACGTTTTTCTCGCCAAGGCGCAGATGTGGCGTCAGGTCCACGTAAAAGCCCGTGTAGCCGTAGTCGTTATGGGCGAGCTCCACGCCGTCGAGCAGGACAGTCGCCTTTTGGTAGACGCCCTCGAGCTCGAGGGTCACGACCATGTCCTCCCAGTCCTCGGGCACGTCGATAATCCGCTCGTAACGGTAGGTGCCCCCGGGAAAGTACGCGCCCGCATTCCCCGTGACGGCCTCAGGCGAGCGCGGCTCAGAGAGCATCGCGTCATGTGGGACGCTCACCCTCTCCGACACCTTCGAGTCGCCACGATAGAGGGACCAGCCCTCCGCAAGCTCGATGACCTCGCGCATGGATACGCCCCTTTCAATGCAGATTGTTGTGATGTGGCAAAGGCTATGCCAGCTCCGCCACCACCTCGTCGGCCGTGGCAATGCGCGATCCATAGCACTTCACGAAGTGCTCGATGCCCGCCTCCTGCGTTCCGCACAGGAAGGTGCGCGTCGCGTCCTCGACCACGATCGAGGCATAGCCCAGGAAGTAGGCGTCGGCCAACGTGTGCAACACGCAGATGTTGGTGTCCTCGCCCACCGCGATGACGGTGTCCACGCCCAGCTCGCGCAGGGTGAGGTCAAGGTCGGTCCCAAAGAAGCCGCTGTAGCGGCGCTTGGGAATGATGAAGTCGCGCTCACCCGATCCGGCCTTCAGCGCCGGGTTGGGAACGGCCTTGCCGCGAATGCCGTGCTCGCCCCACAGGTCAAGCTCCTTGTCGACGCCAGGAATGTGGGCATCGTCGCAGAAGATGATAGGAAGGCCGGCGGCACGCGCGGCGTCCACCACGCGCACCGAGTTGCGCACGACGCGCTCTTCGTCGGGGCTCGGGTTGTAGAGAGTGTCGTCACCCTCGGTGACCAGGACGTCGATGACGAGTACTGCCGTTGTTGCCTTGTCAATGGCCATGTGGAGCCCCTTCCTCATGTCAAGCGGCTAGGCGAGGGCCACGCCGCCCATCCATCCCCAACGCGGCGTCACATAGCCGCCGTAGTTGGCAATCCAGCTGCTCAAGCTCGTCGTGTTGATGTAGCCGATGTTCTCCATCAGCATGCCGCCACCAATGTAGATGCCCACGTGACCATAGATGGCGCCCAGGCCCGAAGAGGGATAGGTGGACACCGCCACGATCATGCCCGGCTGGATGGCGCTCGTGTCGGAGCTGTAGCAATAGTAATTGTACAGGTCGCAGGCATTGCCGCCCCACGAGCCGACGCCCGCGCGCTCAAAGACGTCCTCGACCCACCAGGCGCACAGGCCCGATCCGGGTGAGGGCGTGGTGTAGCAGGCATTGATGACGGCCTGCTGGGACCCAGTCGCGCCCGAGACGAGCGCAGAGGGATCG
>JAFUBJ010000055.1 GCA_017460265.1 Atopobiaceae bacterium
TCCTTGCGGCGCGCGTGGTGCGCGACCACCGCGTTTGCCGCCGCCAGGCTGTGACCCGTCGAGCGGTAGTTCTGCTCCCGGCGGACCACCTGTGCCGCGGGCTCGGCCTGCTCGAAGGCGAGGAGGTTTTGGATGTCGTCGCCACGCCAGCTGTAGATGGACTGGTCGTCGTCGCCCACGACCATGAGGTTGCGATACTTAGCCGCAAGCAAGTTGGTGATGGCGTACTGTGCCTTGTTGGTGTCCTGATACTCGTCCACGCTGATCTGGCGGAAGCGCTCCTGGTAGCGGTCGAGCACCTCCGGATGCTTGGAGAGCAGCTCGTACGCCTTGGTCAGCAGGTCGTCAAAGTCCATGGCGTTGGCGCGCGCAAGGCGGCGCTGGAGCTCGCGATAGACGCGTGCGGCCTTCTGGTATGCGGGGCCCTCTGCCTGCGCCTCCATCTCCTCCGCCGAAATCAGCGCGTTCTTTGCGTTGGAGATGATGGCGCGAATGGAGTTGAGCGGATACTGCTTGGGGTCAATGTCCAGGTCGGACATGATGTCACGCACAAGGCGGCGCGAGTCGTCATCGTCATAGATGGAGAAGTTGGGACGGTAGCCCAAGAGCTCGGCATCGTCGCGCAGAATGCGCACGCACATGGCATGGAAGGTGCAGACCCACATGCCTCGCGTGCTGGGAACGAGCTTGGAGAGGCGCTCGCGCATCTCGGCCGCGGCCTTGTTGGTAAAGGTGATGGCCAGAATCTGCCAGGGACGCACCCCTTCGTCGCCAATCATGTGCGCAATGCGGTAGGTCAGCACGCGTGTCTTGCCCGAGCCGGCGCCTGCCAGCACGAGGAGAGGCCCTTGGGTGCATTCAGCCGCCTCGCGCTGGGCCGGGTTGAGCGAGGCAAGGTCGACCGCCGGGGCGGGAGGCGCCCAGAAAGCGTTGTCGTCATAGGGAGCAAAAAGCGATTGCTGCAGGTCAGAAGGCATGCAATTCTCCAAAGGTCCGCACGTGTCTATTTTGCCCTTACGAGTGTAGCGGGAGCGGCGGACACTTATTTGCGGGCACTTTTGGCGGCACAAGAAAAGTGGCACGGGATGGTTTGGCCAGACGGCCCGCCAAACGGAAGGACGGACTTGTGTTTTACTAGTCAGTCCTCCCTAGCCCCAGCGTATCTCCAGCTCTTTCTCGCGAACAAGGCAGCAAGCAGCGCCGAAGCGCCAAGCAGGCCCACGCACACCATAGGCATCTTGGGCATCGAGTCGTCACCCGTTTGCGGGATGATGGGGCCAGGCCCGACCGGGTTATCCGGATTGACGGGATCTACGTGCGGCGCACGGACGCCGAACGGCGCCTCGGCCGCCCCGTCATCAAAGACCGCCGTCAGCACGTGCTCCCCCACCGAAAGCGTCTTGGTGAAGCCCGGCCTGAGGGTGATGACCACGCTCCCCGACCGCGCGTCATAGGCAGCGTCTGTCAGCGCTCGACCGTCCATCTTGGCACCGACGAAGTGCCCAAACGTGGCGCGCTCGTCTCCGACGCGCTCGAAGGTGAACGTTGCGGCGCTGCCCTGCTCAACAGCCCCCGACGGCCCAGAGACCAACGCATACGAAGCCTCGACAATGGCAAAGGGAACCTCAAGCGAGCCCTCAAAGTTGCCCCGTCCCGTGACGAGGGCCCGCGCCGTGCCCAGATCGACGTTGTCGGCATAGCTGACCTCGTAATCCTTTCCCTCGACAAGCACTGCGTCACCAAACGTCAGTAAAATCGGCGGCTCGCAGGGCTCGCCCGTGTGGGTCTGGTCTGGAATCGCCTCCGGTGTGGCAGCCGAGATCGCGGCGGGCGCAATGGACCATGCAATCGTACGGGGGTCAGTCGAGCCATCCGTCCACGACCAGCCCTCGTCGAGCGTTGCCACGGCGGTGTAGGTCCCTGCGTCAGTCACCGAGCCCCCTTGCACAGAGAAGCCCTGTCGCTCTGCAACGCCAACCTGCTCAGAGCCAATGTAGACAAGCGACTCGACCGCGACGGGATCTTCAGAAACGGGACGAAGCCCCACCGAGAGCGTGCCGGCA
>JAFUBJ010000056.1 GCA_017460265.1 Atopobiaceae bacterium
CGCCCTTTCGAGGACTGGCTGAGCTGGGAGCCACCCGCCAGGGCCCCTCTTACTGAACCTTGGGACCTGCCTCCCGGACCTCGGGATCCATGTCGGGGTACTTCTCGGCGGCATTGTCCACGAACATCTTGGCAACGCGAAGCGCCGTGGCGTCGTAGGCGTCCTTGTCGGCCCAGGTGTCACGCGGGTTGAGCACGCGACTGGACACGCCGGGCACATACTGCGGCACGTCGACGTTAAAGATGGGGTCACGAACGAAGTCGGCGTCCTCGACGGTTCCGTTGAGCGCAGCCGTGACCATCTGACGCGTGGAGGCAAGGTCCATGCGCTGGCCAACGCCGTAGGGGCCGCCCGTCCAACCGGTGTTGATGAGGTACACGCGGGTGCCGGAGCGCTCCATGCGGTCGCCGAACATGTCGGCATAGTGCAGCGGGTCAAGCGGCATGAACGGCTCGCCAAAGAGCGTGGAGAACGTGGGCTGGGGCTCGGTGATGCCACGCTCGGTGCCCGCGACCTTGCTCGTGAATCCGCTCAGGAAGTGGTACATGGCGGCGTTCTTGTCCAAGCGGCTGATCGGGGGCAGCACGCCAAAGGCGTCGGCCGTCAGGAAGATGACCACGTTGGGGTAGCGGCCCTGGCCCATGACGGCGGCATTCTCGATGTAGTCGACCGGATAGGCAACGCGGGTGTTCTCGGTGAGGCTGTCGTCAAAGTAGTCGGGACGGCGGCTCACGTGGTTCACCACCACGTTCTCGCAGATGGCGCCAAAGCGGATGGCCCCGTAGATCTGCGGCTCGGTGACCGGGGTGATCTTGATGGCTTTGGCGTAGCAGCCGCCCTCAAAGTTGAAGATGGAGTTCTGCGCCCAGCCGTGCTCGTCGTCGCCAATGAGAACACGCTGCGTGTCGGCGGAAAGCGTGGTCTTGCCAGTGCCGGACAGACCAAAGAAGACGGCCGTCTCGCCCGTGACCGGGTCCATGTTGGCCGACGAGTGCATGGGCAAGACGTTCTCCTCGATGGGCATGACGTAGTTCATGACCGAGAAGACCGCCTTCTTGATCTCGCCCGAATACGCGGTGCCCGCAACGATGATGCACTTGTCCTCGAAGTTGATGAGGACGGCGGCCTCGGAGTTGGTGCCGTACTTCTGGGGGTCAAGCTTGAGGTCGGGTGCGGCAAGAACGGTGAAGTCCTGCGGGAAGTAGTCGTCGCGCTGGCGCTTGGAGGGGCGCACGAGCAGCTGGCGCGCAAAGAGCGCCTGGCTTGCGCGCTCGCAGACGATGAGAAACTTGCGGCACCAGCGACGGTCGGCGCCAGCGATGGCGCGCACCACAAAGAGGTCGCGCGTGCGCAGGTGGTCGGTCACGGCCTCCTTGACCTTCTCGTAGTTCTCGGGCGAGAACGGCTTGTTGACGCTGCCCCAGTGGATGTTGTCGTGCACGTCGGGCGTGTCGACGATGAAGCGGTCCTCGGGCGAGCGGCCGGTATACTTGCCGGTCTCGACCGAAAGGGCGCCGGCGTCAGTGAGAACGCCCTCGTTGCGGCGCAGCGCGCGCTCGATAAGGCCAGCGGGCGCCTCGTCCATGATGACGGCGCCGCGACATCCGTTGATGCCGCCAATGGCGAGCAGGTCGTGCACGGTCGCCCCGCGCTTGCCCTCTCCACGCGCCATCACGTTGTTGGTGATGGTGTCGATACGTTCCTGAATGGTGGGCATAGGTACCTCCTTACCCCGTTTAGCGATGGTGGCAAGCCTGTCACCGCCGCATTCTTGACACGATAGAGCATACGGCATTCTACGGACCTCCATAAAAGCCGTAACAGTCTGCTGACTTTAATGTGTTTTATGCGGAATGGCGTACAAGGCCCGCACGCTGCCCTTTCTTCATGACAAGGGAAAACGCGCAAAGAGCTCATGACCAATGGGACAGTTAAACTATTTCTCATGTATTAGAATGAGGTGGCACGATAACGCCACACACAATCGAGAGGAGGATAGCATGAACATCGAGGATCTGACTGCAGAGCAGAAGGAGAAGGCCAAGGGCCTCAAGACGCCCGAGGAGATGCTGGAGTTTGCCAAGTCCGAGGGAATCGAGCTCAGCGAGGAGCAGCTCGAGGACATCGCCGGCGACGGACACCACGTCGGCAGCAAGTTCATCTGGGAGGACTAGTTCCCAACCCAGACGGCAGATTGGACAGTCTCTGAAATGCCAGCGGAGGCGCCACCCGAAAGGATGGCGCCTCCGCCTTTATCTTGGTAGGGAGCTTGCCTCGTCAGCCCAGGAAGTAGAAGTTATCGGGAGGAAGCTCGCCGCCAATGCTGGACGGATCTTCCACATAGGCATCGCTGATGGCAGACGAGAGCTCACGCTGCATGGGAGAGCCAATCAGGAAGCTGTCCTGCCCCAACTGCCCGGCAACCAGCTCCTGATGGCGCGAGACATAGGCCACGACCGTCTCGGGACTCGACCGGAAGAGCGGCAGGCTGACCACACTGGCGGCACGAGCGGACTCGTCGGGAAGCTCGACGGCATCCACCGCCATGAGCGACCCTGCCGTGGCGTTGTAGAGCGCGGACGCCACGTCGGGCGAGACCACGGCCACGTCGACCTTGCCGGCGATGATGGCCTTCGCAAGCGCGTCCACCGAGCCGTAGGGCTCGCACGCCCACTGCGCCTGGACGCACGCGACGTCGTCCATCACAGAGCCTTCGACATAGGCCACGCGCAGCTCCTCGAGCGGGACGGTCTCGCCGCCCTGCGCATCCTCTTCCTTCGCTTCCTCTTCCGGAGCGGCCTGCTCCTCGGTCGCCTCGGCGGGGGCTTCCTCCGCCTGCGGAGCGTCCGCAGCGCTTGAGCCGTCGCAAGCGACCAACCCAAGGGCTAGTGAGAGTATCATCAAAAGCGTTGCGACCTGCCGGGACCTCTTCATGGTGCTTCCTTGCGCTCGCCGTGACATTCCTATCATCCTGCACACCTCAAAGAGAGGAGCTCCCATGGCCCGTCGGCATTGCGTTGATGTTGGTGGCCCCTCCTAGATGAGGTCCAGGGCGGCCTCGTACCGTATGTCGGCGCGCATTCCCTCGACG
>JAFUBJ010000057.1 GCA_017460265.1 Atopobiaceae bacterium
CGACCGAGAGCAGCAACAACATCATCATCACGACCGAGGCAAGCGCCAACCCTGACGCAGCAACCACATCCATCCGCGTGTACGGCTCGATGAGCTTCGTCACCACCGCGCAGATATGGCAGGGCGTCGTCACGGGCGGGGTCCCGGGACAGGGCAAGCTGATGGCAGTGGGCCAGGGCATATGCTCGTTGATGGGCAATTCGCTGCTCGTCGGCAACGGCATGTACAACACCCAGAACCGCGTCGGCATGATCGGCTTCCAGCACATCAACACCCAGCAGGGAGCCTTCCTCGCGGGACAAGGGCACGACACGACCAACGGCAAGATTTCTGTAGCAGCCTTGGGCCAATGGTCGGATATCGGGCCGAACACGGCATTCGCCGTCGGCAACGGCAAGACCAACACCAACCGCAGCAACATCCTCGAGGTCACGGACGACTCGGGGCAGACGGGGCTGGTGCTCAAGTCCCCGAACGGCACGCGCTTCAAGCTAGCCGTCGCGGATGACGGCACGCTCACGACCACGGCGCTATAGGAGGCGGCAGATGATCAGGACTGCGAAGGTAAAGATCCACGGCGGGGACTACGACTGCTCCGAGTCCGTGCGGATGTGCTACGCAGCCGCAGGGGTCTTGCCCTGGGGGTACTGGGATTCGTACATGTGGACGGGCAACGAGCGCGAGATGCTCACCAGCCACGGCTTCGCCGCCATCAACGTCGCATCCGCCGACAAGATGCGCAGGGGAGACGTGCTGCTCAAATCGGGGCACACGGAGCTGTACCTGGGCAACGGAAAGCAGGCCGGGGCCAGGGGCGACGAGCGCGGCGGCATCGGCTACGGCTCCAAGAAGGGCGACCAGACGGGCAACGAGCTGGCCGAGGGGCCCTACAGGGGCACCGCGCAGTGGACGAGCGCCTTCCGCTACGTCGGCTCGCATACCGTGGACGGCATCCCCGCAGCGGAGGTGGCAGCCCAGGTCATGGAGCACCTGGTCATGCACGACGCGGCCCACGGCTACTCCCAGCCCGCGAGGGCAGGGGATGGCACGACCGAGGAAATCACAATCCGCTGGGATGACGGCAAGGAAATCATCGAGGAGGACGACATGAACTGCATGATTACCATCAAGGGAAGGAACACCGTCGTCTGGTTCGACGGAATCAACGTCAACGACCTGACCACGGTGCCCGACATCACCGTGCTCGACAAGATCTACAAGGCCACCCATGATGGCAAGGCCATGCCGAGGATCACCCTCGACGAGGAGGAGTTCGCCAGGCTGTGCCAGTCCATCAAGGGCGGCTTCCCGAAGCACCTCAAGGCAATCGTGGACAAGTACCCGACGAGATCGCCGGAGTAGGCCACCCGCATGAGGTCGCCGAACCATGGCATCCCCTCCCGAAGCGAACCCACCAACACGGCACGAGGCGACCTCGCGCATGGCATGCCCCTCCCCTTCGGGGGAGGGGCGTTTATTCACTTTCGGTACTCGGGAGCAGTCGGCAACGAGTGTTTCATCCTAGGGGAATCTGTGGGCAAATCGTATTTCACTCACCACAAAACCGCAGGTAGAATGCTATAAAATAGCTCCCAGGGCTCGCTGTTAATCCATGTGTCGTAGGTTCGAATCCTACCCGGGGAGCCAGAACTTCCGCAGGTCAGAGCATATGGTCTCTGGCCTGTTTTTGTTTGCGGGGTTGCGGGCGTTCGGCAACGTTCGGCAAGACCCTCGATGGCTGATTCAGCAATTGGCTCGTTTTATGCATCATCTGCCGTCTCCGCGAGCATCTCGCCGAGCCTGGCGGCGGCATCCGTCGCCTCGGGCGACAGGTAATGGCGGTAGCTGACCTTCTGGGAGTGCCCGTGAGTCGCCGCGTTCACCGAGTCGAGCACGCCCGCCTCCTGCATGAGCGTCTCGTGCGTCGCCCTCATCCTGGCCAGCGGCAGGTAGGGGATGGGCGGCTCCACGCCATCGACCATGATCCCCTTGATGCGGTCCGCCTTGCGGGCGTGCTTCGAGAGGCATGGCTCCCACATCGTCTTCCATTGCCGCCTTATGTTGGCGAGCGTGAGGCGGCAGATGGGCTCCTCGGGGTCTCCGCGCAGCGCCCACAGCCGCGACCCGAACGGCTCGGCCACGGATGCTCTCCGCACGCTCCTGGGGGTCTTTGTGCGCTTTCTCCCGTCCGCGAGCGTGACTGCGTGATGCACGGCCACCTGGGTGACCTCGCGCCCGCCGACCTCGATGCGTCGCACGTCCTTCCAGCGCAGGGCGAACGCCTCCTGGTTGCGGAGCCCGGCCCCGATGCAGGCGAGCCAGGCGGTCTCGATGGCGGTTCCCATTAGGATGGGCATGGCCCTGAGCGCGGTGCGGGCGTCCCAGACGCGCCTGGAGCCCTCTATGGCGGCGAACGGGTCCTCCTCGTAGTCGATGGCGGCATCGGGCTCCACGGGGTACTCATAGCGCCCCAGGAGCGGGTTGGAGGGTATGAGGCCGTCTATGACTGCCTGGCCCATGACCGCCGACCACGACCTCTTGGTCTGCCGCGCCTCTGCGGGCGTGCCCGCCGCCAGCACCACCGGCTGGGCGTCCTGGCGGTCTATCGAGACTATGTCGCGCTCGCCGAGGACGGGCCGGACGTGCCGCTCCATGGCGTCGGAGTATCGCAGAATCGTGTTCCC
>JAFUBJ010000003.1 GCA_017460265.1 Atopobiaceae bacterium
ACGCGTATTGTCTCATGGGCATACGACACGACGGACACGTGCATGAACACGTGTTCTAGCCTTGTGTTAATTGGTACCAATTGCCTGACAACGGTTGTCACGGTTGTGATAAACTCGCAGGTAGAAAGTGGGTAGTTTTAGATACCGTTCACCGATTAAAAAATGAACTACCTGCTTTAGTTCGGTTGGAAGTGTGGAAGAGAGTTGAGAGGGGGAAGTCGGCTTGCATCAAGGTTTTAATCACCTGATTGCACGCTGTCCCGAGGGTAATGACGCGTCGGCATTGTCTGCTATAGTAGCTACTTGCTGACGCACTCGGCGGGGTAGCTCAGTTGGTAGAGCAGGGGACTGAAAATCCCTGTGTCGGGGGTTCGACTCCCTCCCCAGCCACCATTTGAACTCTGAGAGACGCTCCGATTGGGGCGTCTTTTTCTTTTCGTGGGAACTCCCGCGGAGGGAGTCGAACCCTAGTCCCTCCCCACAAAGCGCACTACGAACTCTGTCTCTTCGGGGTCAATGGCCATGTCGTACTTGTCGTAGATCTCATACTGGATGCGATAGCGGGCGTACGACCGGTCGAACTTCCCGAAGAACTCCGAGATCTGGGTGTCGGTCCCCTGGACCTCCATGGTCACGCTGCCATCGCGCTCGTTGATGACCCATCCGGTCGCGCCAACATCGCGTGCCGTGGCCTGAGCCGTCCACCTAAAGCCAACTCCTTGGACTTGGCCAACGAACACCACATGGACTCGACGCAACTCTGACATGTTCCTCACACCCAACAAAGCCAATGCCGTCTCTCTAAAAGAATTGCTAAACATACGACGTATGGGTTGTTTGTGCAATAGGCAATCGACAGATGAACTAAATCTCTCTCTTTTCGTGATAAAATACCAAATACATGCGAAAGGAGAGCCAAATGTTTGATGTGGGAGAATTCATTGTTCATCCAGGGCAAGGAGTTTGTCGCGTGGATGAGGTGGTGGATTCTCCCCA
The DNA here is from genome assembly GCA_017460265.1 of Atopobiaceae bacterium. Classification (GTDB taxonomy): domain Bacteria; phylum Actinomycetota; class Coriobacteriia; order Coriobacteriales; family Atopobiaceae; genus UBA1367. The sequence goes on from JAFUBJ010000003.1 coordinate 997, forward strand.
GCAGACGTACATGCTCATGCCCCTGGCTGGCCGCCATCCCATGCGCATCAGCTTCCCCGTCGCCAGCGAGGATCGTCTGCGTCCGGTGGTTTCGTACGATGAGGCTCGTGCGCTCATTGACGACTATGCAGACCTTGGCATCATTGAGTATACGGGCAGGAGCGGGGCCCTCGAGGAAGAGTTCTATCGCGACGAGATTCGCCGTGGCACCTGCAGGGATTCCGTCCGCGTGGTTAAGACCTTCCGCGAGCGTATCGCAGAGGTCAGGTCTCGCAACAAGAAGCCGCCTGTAGCCTACGAGCGGATTCTCAAGCAGGCCCGTGACCGCTCCCTTATGGAGCTCTCGGTTGCGTTGGACATTCCCACAGAGGACGTCATTGCGCTCTTCGAAGAGCATGACCCTTCGTTTGTTCAAAACAATTAGGTATTTGCGGCACGGCTGAGCGCTTGAGCTGCGTTACAGCGCCGTGCTTTGCTTCCTAACGTTTCAAGTCATGCTCAAGCATGGCAAAGTTCGAACGTACTCCACAATGCTTCGCTAGAATAGTCGGTCACGCTAAGCGAGCAAGAAGGAGAGCGCCATGCCCACGCCCATCGACCAGTCTACGAATCGTGCCATCATAACCGTGCTCGGGTCCGATCGGTCGGGCATCGTTGCGGCTGTGGCGGGCGTGCTTGCCGCCGATGACGTCAACATCCTCGACATCTCCCAGACCATCCTCCAGGGCATCTTCACGATGACGATGCTTGTGGATGTGGAGGGAGCAAAGGTCGAGTTCTCTGAGCTCCAGTCAAAGCTTGACGAGCTCTCTCATGACCTTGGCGTTCAGATAACCATGCAGCGCGAAGAGGTCTTTAGGTACATGTACCGCCTCTAGCGCCATTCATAAGGGGGCCTCATGACTGAACCAACCCTTCCCAAGAGCTTCCGCAGGCTTCTATCGGAAGAGAACACGTCTGCCTTGATGCGCGTCATGGATGCCTATCCCATGCCTTCGGTCGGAATGGGCATCGGCAGCGAGGCTCAGCAGCTCTATGACGGCATGAACCACGTGGACAACGTGCCGACCGAGCTCTACGAGCGCTACGACGTAAAGCGCGGTCTGCGCAATGCTGACGGCTCGGGCGTGCTCGTGGGCCTTACCACGGTCTCGCGCGTCCACGGCTACAACAAGGTCGACGGCAAGGTCTATCCTGACGAGGGCAGCCTGATGCTGCGCGGATACGACATGGCTGACCTTGTGGCCGGTGCACAGGCGGAAGGCCGTTTTGGGTACGAGGAAGTGGCCTATCTCCTTATTGCTGGCGCACTTCCCACGGAGGCCCAGCTTGACGACTTTCGTGCCCGCGTTGGGTCGCGTCGCCAGCTTCCCGAGGGCTACCTCTCGATCTTCCCGCGCATGACGTACAGCCCTTCGATCATGAACGTGCTGCAGCGCGCAACGCTTCTGCTCTATGCCTTCGACCCAACGCCCGACGACACCAGGCCCATCCACGAGGTGGACGTGGCGCTTTCCCTGCTTGGCCGCTGGCCGCGTGTGGCTTCGGTTGCGCATGCTGCATATGTTGCGTCGCAGGAAGACCGCAAGCTTCTTGTCCCGCCCGCGCGCGAGGACTATTCCGTTGCCGAGAGCATCTTGGACGTCTTGCGCGGCGACGAGGGATTCACGCGTGACGAGGCGCTTCTTCTGGACGTCATGCTCATGCTGCATGCCGAGCATGGTGGTGGCAATAACTCGACCTTTGCGACGCGCGTGCTCTCGTCCTCGGGAACCGACGCCTACTCTGCCTACGCCGCCGCGCTCGGTTCGCTCAAGGGACCCAAGCATGGCGGGGCAAACTACAAGGCTGGCGAGATGATCGAGGACATCGCCGCCCACGTCGAGCATTGGGACAGCGATGACGAGTTGTCCTGCTATCTCGCAAAAATACTGCACAGGGAGGCCTTCGACCGCACGGGGCTCATCTATGGCCTGGGCCATGCGGTCTATACCGTGACCGACCCGAGGGCAGAGATCGTGAAGCAGTATGCGGCAAAGCTGGCAAAGGAGAAGGGCCAGTCAGAGAAGCTTGAGCTCATAAAGAGCGTCGAGCGGCTTGGTCCCCAGGTCATGCGCGACGTGAGGGGCATCACCAAGTCCATCTCGACCAACATCGACATGTATACAGGCTTTGTGTACGAGATGCTGGGCATTCCGCAGGATCTCTTCACGCCCATCTTTGCAATAGCGCGCATGGCCGGCTGGGCCGCGCATCGCATGGAGGAGCTCTATGGATCGGCCCGTATCATCAGGCCGGCGTATAACTCGATCATGGACGAGCAGGCATACGTGCCCCTTGCCGATCGTTGATGGCATGGGATTGGTGTGAGAGGAAGCAATGGGAATCCGGCTGGTCCTGACAGACCTTGACGACACGTTCCTGGCTCGTGACAAATCGCTTCCGCAGGAGAACCTTGCCGCGCTTGATCTACTTGTCAGTCGAGATGTCGTGTTTGTGCCCTGCACGGGCAGGCCAGTTGCCGGCGTCCCCGACGTTCTTTGGCATCATCCCGCCACGCGCTTTGCCGTGGGGTCAAACGGGGGAGTGGTCGTGGACACGCTGACGGGCAAGACGCTCCATCGCTCAGCGATGGACATTGACCTGGTCTGTCACGTGTATGAACAGGTCAGGCATCTCAACGTGACGTTCGATGTGTTTGTGCCTGGTCATGTGCTTGCCGAGCGCAGCCGCTATGATGCCATGGCGACCTTTGGCATCGATGAGGCCAACCTAAACACCATTCGCTCCTTGCGCGAGCCCTCGGACGAGCCGATGCCAAGCCGCCTTGCCGCGTTTGATGGTGCCGAGAAGGTCACGCTCTATTGGGGAGACGAGGCATCGCGCGACGAGGCGCGCACGGTGCTTTCGTCATTTCCCGAGATTGACGTCACCACTTCGCACCCGCGCAACTTTGAGTTCATGGCTTCGGGGACGTCAAAGGGCAGTGCGCTTGAGTGGATCTGTGACACGATGGGCTGCGAGTCCAGTGATTCCGTGGCTTTTGGGGACTCTGCGAACGACATTCCCATGCTCGTCGCCGCGGGAGACGGCGTTGCGGTGGGCAATGCCGGGCCTGACGTGAAGGCTGCGGCAAACCATGTGTGCGGATCCTGCGACGATGCGGGGCCAGGCATCTATCTGCGTGCGCTTCTAGGGTAACTGTGGCGTTGCAGGGCGCATGGCTGTCGGCCGGCTGCCTTTTGGGATAATGAGTCCGTTGGCGTATTACGGGCGAAAGGTGTCCCGACATGGAATTCTTTGCGACGTGCCCCAAGGGGTTTGAGCGACTGTTGTCCCAGGAGCTGATTGGCTTTGGATGCAAGCAGGTAAGGCCGCTCAAAGGTCAGGTGAGCTTTGCGGGCGATGTCGCCGATGCCTACCGCGTATGTCTGTGGTCGCGACTTGCCTCTCGCGTGATTTTTGTGCTTGGCCGCGTTGACGCCTCGAGCTCTGACGCCTTGTACGAAGGCGTGCGCTCCTTTGCCTGGCGGGACCACCTTGCCTTGGGCATGACGTTTGCGGTGGATGCCCATGGCACCAACGCGGCACTCAGAAACACGCAGTTCGTGGCGCTCAGGGCAAAAGATGCAATTGCGGACGAGCTGCTTGCCCGCACGGGGGCACGGCCCGTGGTCGACACGCGCAATCCAGGCCTGACGGTTGTCGTGCGCATCTCACGAGACAAGGCGGTCGTGGGCATCGATCTCTCTGGTGTCCCGCTCTTTAAGCGCGGGTACGAGTCCCTTCCGGGCAAGCGCGCTCCCATCGCTCCGCTTCGTCCCGACAATGCCGCGGCCCTGCTTGCCTCGGGTGGCTGGGAGGCAATTTGTTCGAAGGCTCGCGAGAAGGACGAGGTGCCAACGCTGTTTACGCTGTTTCCCGGCGCGGGGTCGGTCCTTGTAGAGGCTGCAGGCATTGCGCTTGACCGGGCGCCTGGGCTTGCGCGCCATCGTTGGGGATTCGAGGGCTGGGCACAGCACGACCAGGATGCGTGGGATCGCCTGTTGCACGAGGCTCGCGAGCGTGCATCTGCGTCCCGTGGCGTGGGGCTGGCGGCAAGGGAAACCCGCAAGGGATCAGAGACGGCTTCCGGTCAGATGCTCCATGCCGCAGGCATCGACGTGGCCCCGCGATGGCTGAGGGAAGGTGACGAGGCTGGCAGGGTCGACCTAGCGGTGCTAGACCTCTCTTGGGTGGACGCCGATGAGCCTGCGGTGCAGGCAGTCGCGCTCTCCCAGGCCGCACGGGCATCGCTTGAGGCGAGGCATGCCCCCATGGTCTCGCTTTCCGGTGATGCCATCGTCGATGATGCGGTGGGACGCGACGCGCAGGCTGTTACCTCGGTGTTTGTTGGTCGAGACGATGCATGCATCAGGACATACGAGGCAGGGGTCACGCGATCTTTGCAGAGCGTGGAGGCCGGCGGACGACGCATTCCTGTGTACGTTGCCGCGAGCGACCAGTTTGCCGCGCGCCTGCAGAAGGTGGCAAAGCAGCGTGCAAAGTGGGCTCGCCGTGAGGACGTGACCTGCTACCGCGTCTATGACGCTGACTTGCCCGATTACGCAGTGACCATTGACCGCTTTGAGGAGTCGATAGAGACGGCGCGTGAGACCCCCCGCGTTTGGCTTCAGATGTACGAATATGCCGCTCCCAAGGGCATTGATGAGGCGCTTGCCCGAAAGCGGCTTCTGGATGTGCTTGCCCTTGCTCCGGCCATCCTGGGCGTTGACCCGCGAAACGTCTTTTTGCGCACACGACAGCGTTCACGAGGAGGCTCGCAATATGCGGACGAGGCGAGCGCTTCTCCTCATCGCGGCAAATCGCGCATGGTAGGAGGTGCCGAGCTTGTTCCCGGGGCACACCTTGTTGATGAGGGTGGCCTGACGTTTGAGGTGAACTTCTCTACGCGCATGGATTGTGGCATCTTCCTTGACCACCGTGACACGCGTGCGATGCTGCGTGAGATGGCAAAGCGGACGCTGGGATCCAAGCGCTTCCTCAACCTCTTTGCCTACACTGGCTCGGCCACCTGCTATGCGGCGGATGGTGGCATGCGCCACACGACGACGGTTGACCTCTCGCGCCCCTCGCTTGACTGGGCGCGCCGCAACATGGCGCGCAACGGCTTTGCGGGCAAGGAGCATGAGTTTGTTCAGGCGGATGTGCTGGCGTGGATAAGCGAGCAACGCCACAGCGCCAACCGTTGGGACTTGGTATTTTGTGACGTGCCCACGTTCTCAAACTCCCAGCGCATGCGCAAGGGTTCCTTCGACGTGCAGCGCGACCATGTGGAGCTGCTCATTGGCGTGTCTCGACTCCTGACGCGTGGCCGTGACGGGGGAGAGGGCGGCACGTGCGTCTTCTCGTGCAACTTGCGAACCTTCAAGCCCGATGTGGCGGCGCTGGCAAAGGCGGGCGTGGCCATTGAGGACATCACTGACCAGACCATTCCGGAGGACTTTGCCCGCAACAAGCGCGTGCACCATTGCTACTTGGTGCGCCGCTCCTGAAACACGGTGCGGTCTTGGGGGTGGCCCCCTAGCCGCACAAACGTTGGGGGTAGCCCCTTTTGTTGCGCA
>JAFUBJ010000058.1 GCA_017460265.1 Atopobiaceae bacterium
CGTTGCCGTTGTGGCTCACGGTAGCTCGTAGCGCCCTCTTGTGTCCACGTTATCCGTTGTAGCTCTGGCTGCCCTCCCTGCGGACGTCAAAGCGACGTCACGGGCACCGATTTTGCACCTGTGACGTCGCCTCACTCGAAGTCGGGCGACGTCATTGCGTCACCTGGCCGCGTTTCTGCTGGTAGCCATGCACGAACGATTATTCACAACATCTTAGAACTCGTGGAACAAGGAAGACTGAGTATCTCGCATACTGTTGGTCAAATCATCCGCATTTTGTCGGTTATATCAATCGCATTTTGCTGGTTGATATCTTCGCATTCTGCGGTTCATGTGATACATTCACCTTCGAGAGAGCAAAAAGGAAGGAGACGCGTATGGTACCCGATCTTGCAACCGCAGACTATCGGCCAAGGATCGTGGACAGGCTGCTCGAGAGCAAGCTTGCCAGCGCCGGGGCCGTGGAGATCCGTGGGCCGAAGTGGTGCGGCAAGACGGAGACGGCTCTCCAACTCGCGTCGAGCGCGGTGATGATGCAGGACCCCGACGAGGCGGAGAACAACCTGCTCCTGGCGCGAACAAAGCCATCGGTCCTCCTGAGGGGCGCCCGGCCAAGGCTCATCGACGAGTGGCAGGACGCGCCGCAGCTCTGGGACGCCGTGCGCTACGCAGTGGACCGCGAGCGAGAGGCAGGCTCGTACATCCTCACGGGGTCGGCCACCCCCTACGCCAAGCCGAAACACACCGGCGCCGGCCGCATCGCGTCGCTGGACATGCTTCCCATGTCGCTCTACGAGTCCGGCGACTCCACCGGCGAGGTATCGCTTAAGTCGCTCTTCGAGGGAGGAGATCCCGACGGCCACTCCCCCGCTGACGTCGAGACCCTCGCCCAGCTCACCTGCCGAGGGGGCTGGCCGTGGGCGGTCGTCGGTGCGGGCGCCGACGCGGGCCTCGAGACCGCCTACAACCTCGTCGACACCATCTGCCACCGCGACATCTCCAGAGTGGACGGCGTGACGCGCAGCCCCCAGCACGCACGCGTCATCATGCAGGAGTACGCGCGCGTCTCGTCCACGCAGGCCAAGCATGCGAGCATTCGGCGCGACCTCGCCGCACGCGGTACCGAGCTGTCGCGCGACATGGTCGACTCCTACATCGCGAAGCTGCGCGAGCTGCACGTCATACCGGACCTGCCCGCATGGACGCCGTCGCTGCGCGCCAGGTCGCGCATCACGAGGACACCCACCCGGCACTACTGCGACCCTTCGCTCGCGGTCGCAGCCCTGGGCACATCCCCAGACCCGCTTCTGAGGGACATGGCGACGTTCGGCCTCCTCTTCGAGAGCCTCTGCGTCCGCGACCTGCGCGCATACGCGGGGGCACTGAACGGCAGCGTGTACCACTACCATGACGAGAGCGGCCTCGAAGCAGATGCGGTCGTAGAGATCCGCGGTGGTGCCTACGCGCTCTTCGAGGTCAAGATGGGCGCGTGGGAGATAGACAACGGCGCCACGAGCCTCCTCAAGCTGGCGCGCAAAGTGGACGCATCCGTGATGGGAGCCCCCGCATTCTGCGCCGTCATCACCCCAGGCGGGTACGCCTACCGCAGAGAGGACGGGGTTCTTGTGA
>JAFUBJ010000059.1 GCA_017460265.1 Atopobiaceae bacterium
CGTCGCACCTGCACGGGCGCGCTCACGCGCTTTCTGGCGCGCCCTGCGTACGTAGCGTTCTGCCCTCTTCTGGCGTTCGCGCTGCTCCCGTTCTGCCTGTCTTCTCGCACGGGTATCAAGCTGATGCTGCACGATGCGCGCAATCACCATGCCCACGGCAAAGCCAGCCATGTCTATGAGCACGTCGGTCACCATGCCTGCCCGTCCTGGAACGTGCAGCTGGATGAACTCGTCCACGCTCGGAACCGCCACCCACAAGATGACGGTCAGGACCGCGGGAAAGAGTGGCACCGCCAGCCGTGGGCGTAGTGCCACGATGGTGATGAAGCCCAACACCAGGTATTCAGAAAAGTGGGCACCCTTGCGCACGATGAGATGCGCCACGTCCATGTCCGCTATGCCCACAGCCTTGAAGAGCGGGTACACAAGGCGCACGAAGAGCATGCTCTCCTCGGATGACGCTGGCCCCGGAATGAGCGAGTGCACCCAGATGAACACCATCCAAAGGACAAGGAGGACCTTCCAGGCAAGGCGCCCCTCATCCTGCGGGTCTCGCCGTGCCGCGTGTCTTGCCATGGAACACCTCCCTTGTCGTATCATGTTCGCGTTACACATACTACCCGAGAGGGGCGTCCATGGAGCGCGAGGGATTCTTTGATCGTGTCTACGGCATGGTCCGCCAGGTTCCCGCTGGCCGCGTCGTGAGCTACGGACAGGTTGCCACATTGGTGGGGGAGCCCCGAAAGGCGCGTTTCGTCGGCTTTGCCATGCACGCAAGCCCCGGTATGGCGGGCGGCGTCCCGTGCCATCGTGTCGTCTTCAAGGATGGGTCACTCGCTCCCGGGTTTGCCTTTGGTGGACCCGACGTGCAGAGGCGGATGCTAGAGGACGAGGGCGTCGTTTTTTGCGAAGACGGACGCGTGGACATGAAGCGATGCGCTTGGGAGGTGGGCCTGTGAGCTCGCCGGTCATTCGCGACTATCGTCGTGGCGACGAGGCTGCGCTCCTGCCCATACACAACTATTACGTGCGGGAGACTGCCGTCAACTTTGACTGGGAAGAGATGGGGGAGCGCGCGTTTGCCAAGCGCATCGAGCAAACGATTTCTTTCTACCCATTCCTTGTGGCCGAGCGCGACGATGCCGTCGTGGGCTATGCCTATGCTGGGCCGTTTGTGGGAAGAGCAGCCTACGGCTGGGCTTCCGAGCTGACCATCTACCTGGCCCCAGACGAGCGGGGAAGAGGCACGGGAAGGGCGCTATACCAGGCCCTGGAAGTGATTCTTGCAGCCATGGGCATCCAAAACCTCTATGCCTGCATAGGCTACCCCGAGACCGAGGACGAGCGTCTAACCTTTGCCAGCGCGGCCTTCCATGAGCATATGGGCTTTTCGCTCGTGGGGCACCACCATAGGTGCGGTTACAAGTTTGGCCGTTGGTACGACATGGTGTGGATGGAGAAGATCATTGGCGACCATGAGAACGTCGCACCCGTCATCTCGTACCCCGAGCTCAGCAATCAGCAGTAGCGGGCCACTTACCGTGCGCATTGGCTTCCCACCAGTGTGCCGTGCGTTATGAAATCGTTCTCAGATATGATGACAAGCTAAGAGCGCAATCATTTGGCTCATCTGCACCCAAAAGAGAGGAATCACATGAGCAACGAGTCCTGGCGACCCAAGCTGCACCTGTCTCCGTACAGCGGGTCCATCTCTGATCCCAACGGCCTGTGCCAGTTCAAGGGCACCTACCACTTCTTCTGCCAGAACGCCCCCACGTACCCGCCCAACGGCGACAGCCCTCACGGATGGGGGCACTTTGCCAGCCGTGACCTCGTCAACTGGGTCTTTTTGGGCTGCCACGTCATGCCTGACACCCCTGCCGACGCCGACGGCTCCTATTCGGGCGGCGCCTACGTCAACCCCGACACTGACGAGCTCTGGCTCTATTACACCGGCAACGTCCGCGACGGCGAGGGCGACGGCACCACGTCGGGCCGCCTAGCCAACCAGACCCTGATGAAGTCTTACAACGGCATCAACCTGGGGCCGAAGGAGGTCGTACTCGACAACTCCGGCTATCCCGCATACTGCAGCTGCCACGTGCGCGACCCCAAGGTCTGGAAGGACGACTCCGGATTCCACATGCTGCTTGGCGCCCGCACCCTTGCCGACAGCCGCGGCTCCATCATGATGTACGACTCCGAGGACGGCTACCGCTGGACCATGGCCGGTTCGGTCACCAACCCCGGTGACAAGCCCTTCGGTTACATGTGGGAGTGCCCCGACCGCATCGTGCTCGAGGGCAAGGAGTACCTGTCCACCTGCCCGCAGGGCATGTGCAGCTCCAACGACCCCGACGATCCCGACCGCGTCACCGTGCAGAACGTGC